>NZ_DBLZAX010000012.1:0-125386 GCF_057607445.1 Xylanibacter sp.
ACGGCGTAACACCGGGTATTTATGTTCTAAAAATAAGCAAGGGTGGAAAAGCTGTTGTGAAAAAGATAATTATCAAATAACACGTTTCCTTGATTAATAGCCTTTAAAAACGTTATAACTTATGATGAACAAATGAAATTGACGATGTCAGCAACCAACAGACTACATATACATAAAACCTGGACAAGTTAATTTCAGATGTTAACAGAAAAAGCCTTCCCAAGCAACGGTCTTGAGAAGGCTTTTGTATTCAACAAAGACGGGATTTGTCCCGAATGGTCTCAGAAGCCGAAAAGCCAGACATCCCAGAGTATTTTACCGAAGAGGAACAGGCCGTCTACAATCACGCCCTTGAACTGTATAAAGACTCTTTGGCTAAAGCAAGCTGGCCTGTACCTGTTGATGAAGGAGGCTATCGCAGCCAGAGTAAACGACGGCGTGCTCACCGTAACGCTGTCTAAGATGTCTAAGCCCGAGTGTCCTGCGGCACGTCAGATAGAGGTGAAATAACATCCCGTTTAGCGCCGCTTGCGGCAACTTTAAGATGAATATACCATAGCCCAAGGGCGCGGTTCGTAAGAGCCGCGCCCTTTTTTTGTGCCATATTTAGCTTGTGTGTCTTAGTTATGGCATGCAATATGTATTGCTCTCGCCTTTCACTATCTTTTGATAATATAGGCATCGGTTCGGCAATAAAAATAAAAAAATACGTTTTTCATTTTGTATTGCTCTCACCTTTCACTATCTTTGCTGATATTTTGGCTTTCTTTCCAGGCCTTGAATATAAACGTAGAAATCTTACGGCTAATGAAAAACATCATAAGCATTATAAATTCATCCTATAATCCGGCATCACAGATATCTCCGTGCCTTGGTTCGCAGCTCTCTACGGCAGAACCTGCACACGATAAGGCCGGTGCCTCTCGTTCTGTTTTAAAGTCTTGCTTCATGGCGTTGCGCACGCTTCTGCTTGTGTTGCTGATGCTCCTGCCCTCATGCGCCGGTGCCCGCGTGCTGGCAAAAGACTATATGACCTTGGTCAAAAAGACATCAGACGCCTCGATAGACTATATAATGAAAAAGGCAGAGCATTATCTCAATGCCGGACATTCTGACACGGCGCTGGTGTATTACATGGTGGCGTGCAACCGCATGAACGACAAACTCTCCGACAAAGACAAGCAGCAATGCGCAATGGCATATCTGAAGAAAGGCAATATTCTCTATATGAAAGGCAACTACGCAGGTGCTCTCTCTGCCTATTTCAGCGGACTGCGCATTAACAACGATTGCAAGGCCAAGCACGAAACAGGGCGTTTCTACAACAATATAGCCAACGTATACTGCGTATTCGGCGACTATGTAAAGGGCTTGTCGTATTACAAGAAAGGCTATGAGTTTTGCCATAAATACGGCGACAAGGCCAATGCATACAAGATTCTTGCCAACATGACGAAAGTAAACATTATCAAGGGTAATACGTCCTCTGCCAGAAAATACTATAAGATGTCCGAGAAGGTGAAGAATCCTGCGGACAAGGAAAACTGCTACATGGGTATTTTCAATTTCGGACTGATTCTCATGGCGGAGAAAAACTACCCCGAGGCCATAAATACGTACAACGAATTGTTGAACTATGCTGTTAAAAACAAGATGGGACCGCGATACATTTGTTCTGCTTACAGAGAGCTATATAATAACTATATGAGTCTTGGCAATCGCGATTCAACATTGAAATACCTGCGTTTGTGCGAGAGTACGGCTGTAAAGCACGGCATATTGCATGTCTATCTTGATGTCCTTGTAAAATATGCTGACTTTTATGACTCAGTAAGCAATTACAAGGCAGCAAGCCGCTACAGGGCCCGTTATCAGCATGAGAAGGACTCGATATTCGACACAAACAAGTTTGATGCCGTTAAAAACGAGCAGACGCTTTATGAGATGGACAAGTACGACAAATACATAGCCTCGCTCAACGCCCGCGAGAAGGAACGCTTGCAGACCATTTCACGCCAGAGGCTCACCATCGCCGGCGTCACTGTCGTGACCGCTGTGATAGGAGTGCTGCTCCTGCTTGTGTACCGCCAGAAGGGCAAGATAGACAAGAGCTACAACGACCTGTTTGTAATCAACCGCGACTTCGTCAAGCAACAGGAGTTCACCAGGCAGCGCATGCTTGAGCTTAGCAACCGGCTTAAAAGCTCGGAGGCCGAGCTGGCAGCCCTGCGTGCGTCGCAGGAACATTCCGACGGAGCCGGCGAAGCGCCAGATACTGCCGTAGCCACTACTGCTGACGATGCTGACGGCAAGAACAAGACCCTGGCAATCAGCGAAGACATGCGCAGGAAACTGCTCGACGCGGTAATCGACGTGATGGAAAACTCGACCGAGTTTTGCAGCAGCGACTTCTCTCTTGCGCGCCTCGCCACGCTCGTAGGCTCCAACAGCAAGTACGTGTCTCTCGTGATAAACGACACCTTCCACAAAACTTTCAAGAATTACGTTAACGACTACCGCATACGTCTGGCTTGTCTGCGCATGGCCGACACAGGCACTTACGGTTCCTACACGCTCAACGCCATCGCAGAGAGCGTAGGCTTTAAGTCGTACACCACCTTCGTCGAGCTGTTCCGCAAGGTGGTCGGCATCACCCCGTCAATGTACAAAGACAAGCTGAAAGCGTCTGTCTGACAATGTGCAGACATGCTTTGCGTCGCGCATTTATGGCTATATTACACTAAGCATGACAGTTTTATAACTAAAACCGCCGCTTTTATTGCGTATTATCACCAATTTCTTGAAATTGGATATTTTTGATTTGCATTTTCTTTTGTCATGTCATAATTTTGCAGGTGTGACGAAACAGTCACGCATAGGGAATTGATATTTAATAAAGCGCTTTTTGAATTTGTCTGTTATCTAATTTAAATCTTAACCGTATGAAAAAAACTTTATTATCGTTAGTGACAATATGTTGTTTTTGTGCAGCGCCGGCACAAGAGTCGCCCATACCGTTCCAGACCCACGAGGCTATAATAACGAACGTGTCGTCAAACGGCAGCTATGCCGTAGGCTCGACTCAGGGCATAGGCTATTTTATTAACGCCAAGACTGGCAAACTGAGCGTGTTTGAAGAAACAGGTGTGATATACGACATTAGAGCCGTTGCCGACTGCGGTATTGCGGCAGGCTCGTACGCTCCCAACAACAGCGCCCAGATGCCGTGCTATGTCACCGAGGGTGATGGTTTTGTGCCACTGCCCACGCCGGAGGGCATTTCGGGTACGTGCTATGGAGTGCCCGAAGACGGTTCTTTCATCGCTGGCAATGTGTCGATTTCAGGTATCGACAATAACGGCGAACGTTTCAGTTACTACCAGCCGGTGATATGGTACCGCAACGAATCGGGAGATTACGATATGTACGAGGAATTGCCTTTCGATAAGATAGGTTTTGACAACCGCCTCACACAGGGCGCGTGGCTTCTTGGCGTTTCTGGCGACGGATTGACTATATACGGACGACTAATCGATGCCTCCGGCACCATCTACTTCCCTGTAATGTGGAAGAGGGCTTCGGCGCAGACAAGGGATTGGACTTACAAGGAGCTTTGTAGCGACTTCTGTTTCAACAAGGACGAGATAGCCCCCGAGTGGCCGCAATATGTGCCCAAAGAGCCTGACGTAACAGAATACTATACTGCCGAGGAACTTGAAGCCTTCAACGAGGCTCTTGCCGCCTATAATGATTCCGTAGAGCATGCAGGTTTTACCATTCCGGAAGAAGAAAGGTGGCCGTGGCCGACGTACAACCCCAACCAACACAAGACCGACTTCTTCAACACTGATACGCCCGACGGTGCAGACCGCAAAAACAGATACGCAGAGGACTATAACAAGTTCTTGAGCGACGGACAGGCTTATAATGACTCTATCATGCTGTATTACGATCGTCTAGGCAAATACCTAATCGGCGAAAACGTGTTCCACATCCTTGAAATGAACCTTAGCAACAACGGTAAATACATGGTAACAACCACCGAGACTAAGCCGGTCATAATTAACCCTGAGACCGAAGAGGTGACCGTACTTGAGGGAGTCGACGGACTGTTCCCTACGGCCGTGCTTGACGATGGCACCGTATTCTTGGGTCAGCCGGCATACATGCCTCCGCTCGACAGAGTTCCTTACGTACATAAGAACGGCGCAGTGATGGACTTTGGCGACTGGGTAAGGGAGCACAGCGAGAAGGCTTACAACGAGCTGATGGAGAACTTCCCCGACGGGCACTTTGGTGTGATATATTCAAATAATCCTGAAGGACTGACTTTCGGAGGCTTCAACCAGAAAAATGAGTATGGTAACTTGGGCTGGATCATGAATCTTAGTGCATATGATGACCTGACAACGGGTATTACCGAAAATAAGATTGCTGACGATGTAGAGGTATCATTCAACTCGGGTGAGGGCACTATCGACATAGCAGGCACAGATAAGGCTAACGTGCGCATATATTCAGTAAACGGCGTATGCGTATACAATGCTGCCGGAGTAAGCGGCCATGTATCAGTAGCATCGCTTGCACGCGGCACATATGTAGTCGAGGTTAAGAGCGGTAACAGCTTGCTACGTAAGAAGGTAATGATAATGTAGAATTTTTTTATAATCTTTAGGCGCGCCCTGACCGCCCGGTTATGTGACTGGGTGGTCAGGGCGCAGCCTTTACATATAAGGGATTTATGTCTCTGCGGAGGCATTTGTATATTTTTGGTGGATGACGTTGGCAGAACGCATCTGATTATTTATCTTTTTCGTTATCCAGTCCTGTGTGTTGCTGTTACCTGCATGCAGTTTTATGTGTTATGCCATGTAATGTTATTGTCTGCCGGATTTTGCGGTATTTCTGCAAGGTTACGCTATAACATGGAGTTTTTATAGATTATAAAAGCAGCCTATTTCTATCTCTCTGTTCATCGCCTTCCGTATGTTCCCGTTATTTTTGCCGTGTTTCTGTCCTTGTAGATGCATGATGCAGTAAAATATTTTGTCATCGCCGTGCAAGGAAGGGCAAAAGGGTGGGCTTTTATGAAAAAAGCACTATCTTTGCACCCGTTATGCACTTCACACTGAAAAGATACACAACACACTACCGCGCGCTCGTTTCGCTCGGCGTGCCCATTGTGGTGGGACAGATCGGAAACGTGGTACTCGGCTTTGCCGACACGCTCATGATAGGCCACCACAGCATGATGGAGCTGGCAGCCGCCAGCTTTGTCACCACCATGTTCACTCTGATCGTTATCTTCGCCATGGGCTTCTCCTATGGTCTTACGCCCATCGTGGGCGCCATGTTCGGCCGCGGCGAGAAGGAAGAGATTGGCGGCATACTGCGCAACAGCCTTGCCGCCAACGGACTGATGGCCGTCATCCTGCTTGCCGTCTCCGTGGTGTTCTATCTCAACCTGCACCGCATGGGGCAGCCCGTAGAGCTGTTGCCCTACATGCGCTCGTATCTTCTGGTGAACATCGTGTCGCTGCCCTTCCTGTGCATGTTCAATGCCTTCAAGCAGTTTTACGACGGAATAACCGACACGCGCGTGCCGATGTTCGTCATCCTGGGCGGCAACGTGCTCAACATCTTCGGCAACTATGTGCTCATCTACGGAGCCTTCGGCATGCCCGAGCTGGGCCTTCTCGGCGCCGGCATCAGCACCATGGTGTCGCGCATCGTTATGTTCGTTGCCTTCGTTGCCGTGTTTGTGTTTCACCGCAGCTATGCCCCTTACCGCCGCGGATATGCCGCCGGACGGCTCAACCGTGCCGACTTCCGCCGCATCAACACCCTTGGCTGGCCCGTGGCCATGCAGCTCGGCATGGAGTGTGCGGCCTTTTCGCTCTCTGCCATCTTCGTGGGCTGGATAGGCATAACGGCCCTTGCCGCACATCAGGTTACGCTCACGGCCTCGCAGCTGCTCTATATGGTCAACAGCGGCATGGCTGCCGCAATAGCCGTCAGGGTGAGTTATTTCCACGGTCAGGGCGACACTGCCGCCGTGCGCGACGCTGCCTATGCCGGCTTTCATGTCATCATGCTCATAGCCTTCGTGCTATCGGTGCCCGTGTTCCTGCTGCGCAACACGTTCAGCTATTGGTTTACAGACAGCGCCGAGGTGTGTGTGCTCGTGTCGCAGACCGTCATACCGCTCATCGTCTATCAGTTTGGCGACGGCCTTCAGTACACCTTTGCCAACGCTCTGCGCGGCATTTCGTGCGTGCGTCCGCTCATCTGGATAGCCTTTTTCTCCTATTTCGTGGTGTCGTTGCCGCTCGGCTGGTTCCTCGGCATACACAGCGGCTGGGGCCTTGTAGGCGTTTGGAGCGCGTTTCCCGTGTGTTTGCTGTGCGCAGGCATACTTTATTGGCTCTGCTTCATTCGGCGCCTCAGACGGCCTTAAAATGGCTCCTGCGGCCATTCTTCATGCCGTATGTCCTGCGGCGCTCAGGTTTTGTGGCGATAAATCCATTATAAAACGATATAAACATCAAAGGGAGACATGCCTGTGTCGGCGTGTCTCCCTTTCTCGTTTTATGGTGTTTCGGCATCAGCATGCTTCTTGTCAGGGCATGCTTACTTCAAATCCTGCCGCCAGTTTACGTGCAGTGTTATTTCTTTGTGCCCCACATCATTGTGTCAATTAGCTTATACCGCTCCTCGGTCTGCCTGTCGGTGGTCATCGTCGTGTTTACGTCGAGCCGCAGCACGGGCACTGCCTCTTGTCCGTTTGCCGGCGTCCAGTCTGGCAGACCCAGTCCGTTGGGGTTGCCCGTCTTTATGAAGTTGGCGTAATATCCCGAGAAGATGTCCGACATGAGGAAATCTTCCGGCTGCCAGTCGAACACGCGGTTGGTGGGTAGCGTGCCCATGGCATACTCTATGTCGGCCGAGTGTACGGCTCCCTTTGCCTCTGGCGCCTTGTCGTCGCCGTCCTCCTTGTCCTTCAGTCCGCCAGCCAGTCCTGCCACCTTTCCGCTTATTCTCATTGCCGGGCGCGGGTGGCAGTAGACGTATCTGTATACGGGCTGACCGCTGCTCATGGTGTGCATGTGTGCCCATTTCCACGTGCCGAAGCCTATGAACATGTCGGAGGCAAGCATCATGCCCGGCTCTCCGCTAACGTCGGCGTCGGTGCTGATGCCGTAAAGCTGCACAACCTTCTCGGCGTTGCTGCCGAACACGGCTCTGGCTGCCTCTGTGGCGTTGGCCACCGTGGCCGGCTTGCCCTGCAGGATGAATGACGGCTGAGCCTCCTCAGAGTTGCCGCCAACCAGCAGCGGCACCCTTGCCTGCCTGCCCCCGGCAAAGGTCTGTTCGGGCTGTTCGGTGAAGAAGTAGCCGTCTATGTTGTATGCCGGCCTGCTCCTCACGGCCGCGCGCTCCATCAGTTCGTCGGCGCTGAGAGCCCTGAGCTCCTCGAGCGACTTGCACCCCATCTGCTTCATCTTCTCCTTTCCTGCCTTTTCGGCCTCCTTCAGCGTGGCAATCTTGCCGAAGGCTATCACCGAACCGCTCGAGCCTATTGCCCTGCAGAAGAGGTTTCGTGACACGGGCGATGCCATGAGCGCGCTCACCGACATCGAGCCTGCCGACTCGCCGGCAATGGTTATCCTGTCGGGGTCGCCGCCGAATGCCGCTATGTTGTCCCTGAGCCACTGTATGGCTGCCGCCTGATCCATAAAGCCGTAGTTGCCCGAGCCCTTGTATGCTGTCTCCTTTGACAGGTCAGGATGCGCGAAGAATCCGAATATGCCCTCGCGGTAGTTTGCCGTAACGGCCACGATGCCCTTGCGCGCCATGCTCATTCCGGCATACCGCGGCTCGCTGCCGCTGCCTGCCATCAGTCCGCCGCCGTTGAAGTAGATCAGCACGGGCAGCTTCTCGTCCATGCTTTTTGCCGGCGTCCAGATGTTAAGATACAGGCAGTCTTCGCTCATCTTCTTTGTGCCGAAGTTCATGTCGCCGTATATAGGCTGCTGCATAGGGTTGGGGCCAAACTCCGTTGCCTTGCGCACGCCCTGCCATCGGGCTGCCGGCTGCGGTGCCTTCCAGCGCAGTGGGCCTGTGGGCGGCGCTGCAAAGGGTATGCCTTTGAACACCTTTATGCCCGACTCGCAGGTGCCTTCAACCACTCCGCAGGCTGTCCTTACCTGCGGTCCTTGTGCCGTTGCCACTGCCGCAAGCAGCGCCAGTGCCAGCGATAATATAGATTTTTTCATTGCTGTTTATGTTTTTTGTTATGTCGTCATATATGTTGCGGCTCACTCCTTGGCGCATATTATCAGCACGTGCGAGCCGTCGGCCGTGGTGGTGGCCATGATGTAGCAGTCGCCCCCGTCGCCCAGCTTCAGCCGCTTTCTCAGTTCCTCGGCCTTCATCGGAAAGTTGCGCGTGGTTATGTTTGCCTTGCCTATGCCGCCGAGCGCCTTCTTCAGTTCCTTGCGGTTCATGCTGCTGACGGCTTTTATGACGAAGGCGCGGCCCGGAAATCCGACGGCTCTCTGCTCCGACACGAACAGATGGCTGTCGCGGCTTATCTGTCTTGCGCCGAAGGCTGCCTCTATGCGGCCGAAGCATCCTGCCTTCATCACCGACGGATTAGGCTCATAGAGGCTCATGCCCGGCTGCAGGCTCAGCGGCGCGCGGCTGCCGTTGCTGCCGGCATCATTGCCCGTGCCGTCTTCATCCGTTATATTTCTCTGTATGTCTGTCTGCGGATTATAGCTGAATATGCTGCCGTCGTTGACGCACGTAACGCAGGTCAGTCCGTCAAAGCGTGCCGACATGACGAGCAGCAGCTCCTTACACTCGTTGCCTGCCGACACGATGTGCACCTCGCCCACACAGCTGCCGAAGTCGGCCACCGTCTTGTGCCAGTCGAGCATGGGCGACAGCTTCAGCATCACGAAGTCGGCCTTGGCCAGCATCTCGTCGCGCATGGCCAGCACGTCGGGCGTGCAGTCAGCCACGGCAAAAGTCCTTCCGCCATGGCTGTCGCGCCGTGCCGGGTCGGCAAATATCATCGTGACATGCCCCATTTGGCCCATAAATTGCTCAGAATCGGCGCATACCACCTCGGCCTGACTGATGCCCAGCACGCCCATGTTATGCCGCGAGAGCTCACACAAATGGCTCTGGCGCTCAACGTAGACGCCACGGCTGAAGCGGCGCGCCATGTAGGAGAAGTCGACGCCCAGTCCGCCCGTCAGGTCAACGAGCACGCTCTCTGCCTCTTTAGGCAGCCCGCTGACGAGCCTCTGCGCCACGTCTGCCTTGTAGATGGCCGTCTGTTCCGACGAGCACTGCTCCATCGACAGGTGCGGCGGATACTTTATGCCCTCTGTCGCGGCCCATTGCGGCAGCTTCCTGCGTGCCGTCTGCCATCCTGCTATCTGGTCGAGCGCGTAGCCCAGGTCTATGTCCTTCGCTCCGGCAGCCTTAAGGGCGAGCGCCCTGACGTCGTCGTTGCGGTGGAGCATTATAAATTCTTCAGTGTTCATTGTCTTCATATAAGTTTGTTGCGGGCGCATTGTGCCGTTCCCGTGGCCGGTCTGTCGTGCGGCGTGCCATGCGGCGGTGCAGCCCTTCGTCAGGCACAAATATACAACGTTTGAGGCTCACGCACAAGTAAGGAGACCATAAATTTTGCCTGCCGGGCATGATTGTGCTGCCGGGGCAGGGTGGTGTGGCGTAACGGCGTGATGTAAAATATTTTCAGCACTGATGCCTTCTGTTAGGCATGCCCTGCGATGCCGTTTTCCGAAATGCCGTGTCTTGCGCTGCAAAAGACCATGTTTCGCCGCCCGAAAGGCCACCTTTTGCAGGCTGAAAGGGCACGTTTTGCATGGCTGTGTTTATGTGGCTGATTGTCAGAAAGTTATGAAGTGCGTTGGCGTCAGCCGTTTTTGCACATCGAATACACATGAAGAGACACGCTTTCCGGGCGTGTAAGCATGCCGCAAAAAAAGCAAAAGGCGACAGGGATGTTGTCCTTGCCGCCTTTAATAGTGCTTAATTTTAAAGAAAAAAGAAGAATTTGTTATTTCTTGTGGTTAACCGTGTATACCACCTTTCCGTCCTTGTCGATGAGATGGAGCGACAGGGTGGTCTTGTCGGCACATACCAGCGAGAAGCCCGTAACGCCGCTGCAGAACTGTGTTCCGTCTACTGCCTTCACCTTCGGACGGCTCAGCGATCCGCTCGTGTTCACCACGTAGTCGATGTTGCTGCCCGGCTTGCGTATGTGCTGGAAGTTGTGTATGTGTCCGCATATATACATGCTCACGTTCTTGTGCTTGGTCAGTATCGGGTTCAGGCGTGCCTGCATGTCGCCGCGCTCAGATGTGTCCTTGCCCGTGTCGGCATAAACGGGGTGGTGGCCCAGCACGATAACCCAGTCTTCCTTGGCCGAAGAGAGCACAGAGTCGAGCCATTCGAGCTGCTTGTTGTAGTCCTGCTTGCCTGCGTCGGGATATTTCTCTGTGTCGTTGCGGTATTTGTCAATCATCGGTGCAGTGTCTATGAACACCAGTCTTACGGTCACTCCGCCGTCCTCAATCACCTTTGTGTAGTATCTTGCCGGCATGGCCCAGCGTGCGCTCACGTTTGTGTAGTCGAGCACGGCCTGCGTGTTGCCGCGGTACTCGTGGTTTCCGAGTGTCGGATACCAGTCGAGCATCAGTTCGGGATGGCTGTATATAAGCTCATAGTTGGTCATCCAGAGAGGGTCCTGCGTGCTGCGCACACCCTCAAAGTGGTGCACGTCGCCCGGCGCTGCCACACATTCTATGCCCACGGTCTCGGCCATGCGCCCCATCAGTTCAGCTATAGGCTTCTGGTCGTAGTATCCGTTGCGTCCCAGGTCGTTGGCCACGTAGAAGTTGACGTCCTTCTCCAGCTTGGCCCACTGCTCGGGAGTCTGCGCCATGATGCTCATCACGGCCACTAAAAGCAAAATCAGAGTTGTTGAAAGTTTCTTCATTGTTGTGATGTTTTTTTTGTTTATATTCGTTTTGAAAGCAAAGCCGGGACAGCAGGCTGAGCACATACTGATAACTTGCTGTAAGTCATTTTGTACTCTCTCACGCCTGTTTTCCCGGTTTCATCTGTGTTAATCCGTTTCAGGAATTCATTATAAATCTATTCTTCTTAAACATTACTCTCATGACCGTTCAGTCGTTTCCTGCTTAGAAGCTGAGCTTGAATCCGGCCTGGAGCTTCACTCCGTAGTACTCCACCTGCATTGTGCGGTCCTTCTCTCCCTGGTAGTAGCGCAGCGGCTGGTTCAGCAGGTTGTTGGCAGCGGCATAGAATGTGTACTTGATGTCCTTGCCCCATGTGTAGCTTGCGTTCAGGTCGAGATAGTTAACCTTGTCGTAGTAGCGGCGCAGCTGTGCCTCTTCCTGATACTCCTCGTCGTCCTGGAAGGCAGAAGTGAAGTTGTAAGAGAGACGCACGTTCAGTCCGCCCTTGTCGAAGTAGAGCGACGCGTTGGCCATGTGCTCTGGCGAACCGGGCAGAGCCTGCTCGTCTTTGTTGCCGAATACCGACTTGACCACGTTGCTGTGAGTGTAGGTATAGTTGCCGTAGAAGCCGAAGCACTTGAGTGACGGATGTATGAATCCGAAGTCGCGCTGCAGTCCGAGCTCAACGCCCAGGAGGTCTGCGTCGAATGCGTTTACGGGTCGTGTTATCTTGCAGTCGTCGTAGTTGCCGTAGCTGCCTTTAGACACATGCTCAACCATATAGTCGTTGATGCGCTTGTAGAAGAGTGATGCAGACACCAGACCTACGCTCTTGAAGTAGTATTCTGCCGACAGGTCGTAGTTGTTAGAGATAACCGGCTTCAGGTCAGGGTTGCCCACGAACACCTCAACAGGCGATTCGGTGCGGTTGATGCTGCTGCCCGGCATCATGTGAGAGTATTTAGGACGTGCCAGCGTCTTGGTGTAAGATGCGCGCACCTTCAGGTCGTCTGTGGCGTTATATTTCAGCAACACGCTCGGCAGCCAGTTGATATAGTTGTTCTTGTAGGTGCCGGTCGGCTCGAGATATTCGTTCTCGTCCTCGTCGACAATCCAGTTGAAGCCGCTTGTCTTCAGGTTTGTGGCCTCCATTCTGAGTCCGAGCATAAGTTCAAGTTTCTTTCCGAGCTTCTGCTCAAAGCGCAGATAGCCTGCCGAAACCTGCTCTGTTGCGTCGTAGTTGCCTGCCGACTCCTCGAGCACCTGCTCGCCGCCCATGGCTGCCAGGTCAACGTGGCTGATGCCTCCGAGGTAGTTCTTGTCGATGAACATTGTCGACTTATACTGGCTTCCGGGCATGAATCCGTCGCGTATGCGGTTGATGTAGTAGTTAGAATAGTCGTCGCCGAACATTGCTTCGTAGCCGTCGGTGTAGTCGTAGCATACAACGTCCTTTGTCTTCGACTTGCGTGTGTATTTTCCTCCGAACTTAAGCTTGTTGCCGTAGAGTCCGTTTGCGAGCGGCAACTCGAAGTCGAGCTTGAACTTCCACTCGTTCTCTATGATGTTCTCGTTGGCGTTTGTAAACTCGTCGAGCTTCCATTCGCCCTCGTCGAGGTTGATGTATGTTGTAGAGTAGGGCTGGCGCAGTCCGGCGTCTGCCATGTTGATGGTTATGTCTTTCTGCTCAAGGCTCATGTAGCGCTCGTCGGGGCGTCCCTCAGAAGCTCTTGAGAACGATGCCGACCAGTCGGCAGAGAGCTTGTCCCAGAGCAGGTGCTCGCCGCCCAGGGTGTAGTCCATGGTCTGCTGGCGCTCAAGTCGTGCGCCGCGGTTGTCGGCAGATCCTCCCTTGGTTTCTATCTGTGCCTTCATCTCTCCCTCGCCGTCTGCCAGGTCTTTGTATGACACGCGGTAGCGGTTCTCCCAGTCGTTGCGGCGGTTGTAGATACCGTTGAAGAACACTTTATGGTTGGGGTTGAACACGTAGTCGAGTGAGAGCGAGTAGCTCTGACGCTCACGTGTAACGTAGTATTGTCTTACCTCGGCGTCGGTGAGCACCACCTTGCCGTCGTCGTCGATGTCGTATTCAAACTCAGTGTTGTCCGATCCTGCCGGTGAGTTCTGGTAAGAAATGGCTGCCATGAAGCCCAGCTTGTCGTTGAAGAAGCGGTTGCCGTAGGTCAGTCCGAGGTTAAGCTGCGGCTTTTCGCTTATCCAGCTGTAGCCTGTTCCAGCCGTTATGTTGAACACTTCCTTGTACGGAGTGTTTTTGGTTATGAGGTTTATCGATCCGCCGATGGCGTCGCCGTCCATGTCGGCCGTAACAACCTTGTTCACTTCGATGGTCTGAATCATGTCGGCCGGTATGAGGTCGAGCTGCACGTTGCGTATGTCGCCCTCGGCAGAAGGCAGACGGTTGCCGTTGACGGTTACCGATGTGAGGTCGGGCGATGTTCCGCGCACCTGTCCGAAGCGTGCCTCGCCCTGGTCATACTGCACGTTGATACCGTTGATACGCTTCAGGGCGTCGCCGATGTTAGAGTCGGGGAACTTGCCGATCTGGTCGGCCGACACGACGTTGGTTATGTTAAAGTTATTCTTCTGAGTGTTTATCGCACGGCTCTGTCCGTGGAACGCTCCTTTTACCTCAACGCCCTTAAGCTCCATTCCCTCTGACAGCACGAAGTCTTTCACTTCTGTCTTTTCGGCAGATATGGTCAGTTTAGCCGTTGTCGGCTGGTAGCCTACGTAAGAAACCTTCACCGTGTAGACTCCCGGTTTCAGGTTGGGTATTGTGTAGAATCCGTTAGCGTCGCTAACAACACCTGTGTGCAGATTCTCGATCATAACGGTTGCGCCGGGCAACACCTGATTAGAGTTGTCGACGATTCGTCCGCGCATGGTTCCTAAGTTAGCTTCGTTAGAGTCAGTAACAGCCACTGCTGCTACAGAAAGCATCGCAGATAAGCAAAATAGCGATAATTTTTTGTAATTTTTTCTCATAAAAAACTAAAATAATTTTAACGCTGCAAAGGTCTGCATTCTGTGTTACAAAGCCGTTACGCTGCGGTTATAGTGTATTTAACAACTTGTTACAAATTTATTTCAATTTATTAAAATCTGTTTAAATACCTATTTATATAGTCTCCGTGTTAACATAATATGACATTCTGACGGCTTTCGGGCAGGTTTTAGGGCGTGGCGCACGGGTTGGCGTGCGGGTGGCGGCGGGGGTGCTGTATATGGCTTGGCAGCGATGCGTCGGTATGCCCTTGCGTAACGCCCTGATGCTCAATGCGTTGCAAAAGGCCATGTTTTAGCCTGCAAAAGACGGCCTTTTGGCGTGTAAAAGGTGCCCTTTCGGAATGCAAAAGGGCACATATCGGAAAACGGCCGCTGCACGGGCACATTTCAGCACGGCACGGGCGCCGGCACGACATGCCCCGCAGGCAAGACAGAGCGGCGGCAGGGCGGCCTGCCGGAAACAGTGACGCCGCCGTCTGCCGCGGCTGAGATATTCTTATGGTTTTGCGTGATTATAACAAATAAAATGCTTAACTTTGCATTCGACTGAAAGATAAAAGAATAATGGACGATAATTTCGATATAAGAAAAGAGTCGCTGTCGTCGGCCGAGAAGGAGTTTGAGAACGCCCTGAGACCGCTGCGCTTCGGCGACTTCAGCGGACAGCAGAAGGTGGTGGAGAACCTCGAGGTGTTCGTAGAGGCCGCCAAATACCGCGGCGAGCCGCTCGACCACACCCTGCTGCACGGCCCTCCCGGACTGGGAAAGACCACGCTGAGCAACATCATTGCCAACGAGCTTGGCGTGGGCTTCAAGCTGACGAGCGGCCCCGTGCTCGACAAGCCGGGCGACCTGGCAGGCATACTGACGTCGCTCGAGCCTAACGACGTGCTGTTCATCGACGAGATTCACCGCCTGTCGCCCGTCGTTGAGGAGTATCTCTACTCGGCTATGGAGGACTACCGCATCGACATCATGATAGACAAGGGACCGTCGGCGCGCTCTATACAGATTGACCTCAACCCCTTCACTCTCGTGGGGGCAACAACCCGTAGCGGACTGCTCACCGCGCCGCTGCGCGCCCGATTCGGCATCAACCTGCATCTGGAATACTACGAACCCGAGACGCTCACCAAGATTCTGAAGCGCTCGGCATCGATACTCAAGGTGCCCATCGACGACGACGCTGCCGTAGAGATAGCCCGCCGCAGCCGCGGAACGCCACGTATAGCCAACGCCCTGCTGCGCAGGGTGAGAGACTTTGCGCAGGTGAAGGGCACGGGACGCATAGACACAGCCATATCGAAGGTGGCGCTGACGGCGCTGAACATCGACCAGTATGGCCTCGACGAGATTGACAACAAGATTCTGCTGACAATCATCGACAAGTTCAAGGGCGGCCCCGTGGGCATAACCACCATAGCCACGGCAATAGGCGAGGACGCCGGAACCGTTGAGGAGGTGTATGAGCCTTACCTCATCATGGAAGGATTCATCAAGCGCACGCCGCGCGGACGCATGGTCACGGAGCTTGCCTACAACCACTTCGGCCGCAATCCGTATGCCGGCAACGTGATGGAGCCTGACCTCTTCGGTATGGGATAGGCCATGCTGACGGTGCTGTCAGACTGAATGTATATATAAAAATCAACAAAACAACAGATAGAAATCAATGCAGAGAACAGGCATTTTCGTAGGAAGCTTCGACCCCTTCACCACCGGTCATCATGCCATCGTCAGACGCGCGCTGCCGCTGTTCGACCGGATTGTCATCGGCGTGGGCTTCAACGAGCGCAAGAAATACATGTACAGCGCGCAGACAAGGGTGAAGGCCATTGCGCGCCTGTATGCCGACGAGCCTAAGGTGGAGGTAAAGGAATACAGCGACCTCACCGTCGACTTTGCCCGCCGCGAGGGCGCCGGCTTCATCATCAAGGGCGTGCGCAGCATCAAGGACTTTGAGTATGAGCGCGAGCAGGCCGACATCAACCGCAAGATAGGCGGCATAGAGACCATCCTGCTGTATGCCGAGCCTGAGTATGAGAGCGTGTCGTCGAGCATGGTGCGCGAGCTTATCCACTTCGGCAAGGACGCCGCCGAGTTTCTGCCCGCACCTGAGCAGGGACGCAAGACAGAGATTAAGGAGCCTTAAGACGTGCCCGCAGAGGGCAATATAACGCCTTCTGACGCACTTAAACGCATCTTGGCTATAACTTACCGCACGCCGTGCGGCAAGCCTTCAGAACGAAAATAAACAGCAAAATATGATAACATACAACACCGACGGCGTAAAAATGCCGGCAATAAGAAAGCGCGACACATCGGCATGGATAAAGGCCGTGGCCGCCGAATATGGCCGCAAGGTTGGCGAAATAGGATATATGTTTGTCAACGACGACAAGATTCTTGAGGTTAACAACGAGTATCTGGGCCACAACTACTACACTGACATCATCACGTTCGACTATGACGAGGACGACACAATCAGCGGCGACATAGTCATCTCGCTCGACACCGTGCGCTCAAACGCCGAGCAGCTGGGCAAGGACTACAACGAGGAGCTTCACCGTGTGATTATCCACGGCATACTGCATCTCTGCGGCATCAACGACAAAGGCCCAGGAGAGCGCGAGATTATGGAGGCTGCCGAGAACAAGGCGCTTGCCATGATTAAGCTCTGAGAAGCCCCGGGGGGATAAAAGTAATGGGACCAATAAGACCGATGGCCGTGCAACAATATCAGCACAGGCGCCATATCAGTCTTATTGGTCCCATTTCTCTTATCCCGTCAGCCCTTTATTTGCCTGCCGAGAGCTCCACTCCCTTCTTCACGATGTCGCTTGTCTCGTTGATAATCTGGAAGTATTCGCTCATGTCGAAGAGGTCGCGCGCCACGAGAGCCTTCAGCTGCGATTTCAGATAAGGCAGCGTGCGCTGCAGCTCCTCGTCGTCTTTCGGCTTTATCTTCTGCTTCTCCGCCTCCTTCATTATCTCGTCGATAAGTTCCTGCGGCACCTCAAAACGGCTTCTGAACGCCTCGAACGTCGGGTAGTCGCCTACGAGTTGCTTGCGGTTCTTGTCGATATATCTCAGGTCGGTGTTTATCACTATGCCCTTCAGCACGAGCTGACGGTGGAACTTGGTGTACTGAAGTGTGTCCAGAGGAACAAACGTGTCGGGCATTATTCCGCCTCCGCCGTACACCGTGCGGTGCTCTTTCAGCGTGTAGAACTTCAGCGAATCGGCGAAGTGAATGCTGTCGCGGTTGGTCAGTTCGCCGTGTTTCAGACGCTTCTCAAAGTCCATCGCGTAGTCCTCTATGTCTCCTTTGGTGTATGGCTTCTGTATGCATCGTCCCGAAGGAGTGTAGTAGTGGGCAATGGTTAGTCGTATCATAGAGCCGTCGGGCAGGTCGATCGGGCGCTGAACGAGGCCCTTTCCGAACGTGCGGCGGCCGATTACGATGCCGCGGTCGTGGTCTTGTATCGCTCCGGTGACAATCTCTGCGGCCGACGCCGTGAACTCGTTGACGAGCACATACACGCGTCCTGTCAGGAAAGAGCCGTTGCCGCGCGCCTTATAGTCCATGCGTCTGATGCGGCGTCCGTCGGTATATACAATCAGATCGTCCTTCGGCAGGAACTCGTTGGCTATCTCCACGGCAGCCTGCAGATATCCTCCGCCGTTGTCCTGAAGGTCGAGTATCAGGTCTTTCATGCCCTCGGCTTTCAGCTTCTCCATGCCTTCCATAAACTCCTTGTATGTCGTCGCACCGAAGTTTCCTATCCTTATGTAGCCTATCTGCGGGCGAATCATGTAGACGGCGTCCACGCTCTTCACCGGAATCTTGTCTCTCTTCACCGTGAAATACATCACGTCGGGCACGCCACGGCGCACAATTCCCAGCTTCACCGTTGTGCCTCGGGGTCCGCGCAGACGCTTCATTATCTCCTCTTTCTTCATCTTCACGCCCGCAATGGCAGTGTCGTTCACGTTCACTATGCGGTCGCCAGCCATGATGCCCACCTTCTCCGACGGGCCTTTTGACACGGGCTGGATGACGAGCAGCGTGTCGTCAACCATGTTGAACTGCACGCCTATGCCGTCGAAGTTGCCCTGCAGCGGTTCGTTCATGGCCTTCACTTCCTCCGGGTCGGAGTAAGATGAGTGGGGGTCGAGCTTCTCCAGCATGCCCCTTATAGCGTCCTCAACGAGCTTCTTCTCGTCAACTGAGTCGACGTAGAGGTTGTTTATTGCCATTTCGGCTATCTGCAGCTTGCGCAGCGGACTGTCGTAAGAGAAGTCGATGTTCATCTGCGCGCCGGCAGGAAGGCACGACATGACAGCCGGTGCCATGGCAACGAGGGCCTTGGTGGCAGTCTTTGCCAGTGCGGCTTTTATCTTTCTGATGGTTGTGTTTATCATTGTTGTGATGTTTCTTTTATGGGATGATTGTGGGGGATGGGACTTATGGGAGGAACGGATGTCGTGGGAGAGATGGGAGAAATTGGACTTATGATGCGCGGATGGATGACTCTTGCATTGTTTTCATGCTTACTCTTGCATTGTTTTCATGCTTACTCTGCATTGTTTTCATGCTTATTCTGCATGGCTTTCATTCTTCTACCACATATCATTAATTCCCTTTCCGCATGCTCATTATGTTTCATCAGCATTGCCGTTGGGCTTATTCTGCGTCTCCTTTACGTTCCTTTTGCCCCTTGTCAGAACTTTTCTTCCTCTTCGGGACGGTCTTCCTCTATCACCAGGTTGTCTATGATGAAGTTCTGTCGCTCGGGCGTATTCTTGCCCATGTAGTACTCCAGGAGCTTCTGCACCTGATCGGTCTTGTGCAGAGTAACCTGTTCAAGGCGCATGTCGGGGCCGATGAAGTTGACAAACTCGTCGGGACTTATCTCTCCAAGACCTTTGAATCGGGTTATCTCAGGGTCGGGACCAAGTTCCTCTATGGCCTTTACGCGCTCCTCGTCGCTGTAGCAATAGCGGGTGATGAAGTCGCCCTTCTTGCCTTTTACGTCCTCGAGCGCCTTCTTGTTGCGCACCTTCGTGCGGCGGTTTCTGACGCGGAAGAGCGGCGTCTGCAGCACGTATACGTGTCCCTTCTTGATGAGTTCGGGGAAGAACTGCAGGAAGAAGGTTATTATGAGCAGTCGGATGTGCATGCCGTCGACATCGGCATCGGTTGCAACTATTACCTTGTTGTAGCGCAGGGTGTCGAGTCCGTCCTCAATGTCGAGGGCTGCCTGAAGCAGGTTGAACTCCTCGTTCTCGTACACCACCTTCTTGGTGAGTCCGAAAGAGTTGAGCGGCTTGCCCCTGAGAGAGAACACAGCCTGAGTGTTTACGTCGCGGCTCTTGGTGATAGAACCGCTCGCTGAGTCGCCCTCGGTGATGAAGATGGAGCTTTCTTCCTTGCGGTTGTTCTTCACGTCGGAGAAGTGTATGCGGCAGTCGCGCAGCTTCCGGTTGTGCAGGTTGGCTTTCTTGGCGCGCTCGCGTGCCAGCTTTGTAACTCCTGCCATCTCCTTTCTTTCCTTCTCGCTGGCCTGAATCTTCTGCAGCATCACCTCTGCCACGTCAGAGTGTTTGTGCAGATAGTTGTCTACCTCGTTCTTGATGAAGTCGCCTACGTACTTGTTCACGCTGACGCCGTCGGGGCTCATGGTGAGCGATCCGAGCTTAATCTTGGTCTGACTCTCGAACATCGGCTCCTCAACATTGACGGCTATGGCAGCCACGAGGCCGTTGCGGATGTCGGTATATTCAAAGTTTTTGTTGAAAAACTCCTTTATCGTGCGGGCTATGTGCTCCTTGAACGCGCTCTGGTGAGTACCGCCCTGCGTGGTGTGCTGTCCGTTTACGAACGAGTGATACTCCTCGCCATACTGGTTGGTGTGCGTGAACGCTATCTCGATGTCTTCGCCCTTGAGGTGTATTATGGGGTAGATGCCGTCGTTGGTCATCGTGTCGTTGAGCAGGTCTTCAAGTCCGTTGCGGCTCAGAATCCTGCGTCCGTTGTACATGATGGTCAGTCCTGTGTTCAGGTAGGTGTAGTTGCGCAGCATCGTCTCCACGAAGTCGTGGTGGAAAGAGTAGTTCTTGAAGAGCGTGTCGTCGGGCACGAAGTATATGTATGTACCCGTCTCGTCCTGCGTCTCCTCGGTTGTGTCGCTCTTCAGCACGCCGCGTTCGAATGTCGCCGTGCGCACCGTTCCGTCGCGGTAAGACCTCACCTCGAACCTGGAGCTTAGCGCGTTGACGGCCTTGATGCCCACACCGTTGAGTCCGACGCTCTTCTTGAACGCCTTAGAGTCGTATTTACCTCCGGTGTTTAGCACGCTAACAGCCTCGATGAGCTTGCCCTGCGGTATGCCTCGTCCGTAGTCGCGCACCATCACGCTGAGGTTGTTGTCTATGTCAATCTCGATGCGCTTGCCGGCGTTCATCTTAAACTCGTCGATAGAGTTGTCGATAACCTCTTTGAGCAACACGTAGATGCCGTCCTCGGGCATGGATCCGTCGCCAAGTCGGCCGATGTACATTCCCGGTCGGGTGCGCACGTGCTCCATGTCAGACAGGTGCCTGATATTGTCGTCAGTATACTCGGTTGTAATTTTATTCTCTTCGCTCATAAAATTCCAAAATTAACAATTAAAAGTTAAAAATTAAACATCGTGGCTGAAACATAATGGCGGCGGAATGTGGTATTGTCAGCTATTTCTTGCTGTCTACACCCTTCAATGATCTCAATATTGAGACAAGAAGACTTATGATGTTCTTCAAGTCGGTGTTCATTGAGTAGTAAATCTTGTCTTCCAGTATGTCTGTCGAGTGGAGTAGTCACAACCAGTATTTGGTTTCAGACGCTTCTTTGAGCGCGATGCTCATCTTGCTTATAAAGTCGGCTTTGCTTTGTGCAAATTCAGCTTCATAAAGATTGGCACCTATGCTGGTGCCGCAACGCAGCAGCTGGTCGGCAAGCGAGTATTCACGTTTGGTTTCCCTTATGAACCTGCTGCACTTAACAATGCGTATGGCGAACTTCTCCGCCTTTTCTTTCACAATGTTGTTGCCGTCAGCCATAATCAACGTTGTTTAATTGTTACCACACTTCTGCCAGCTTAAGTTGATATGATCACCGCCTGCCATCCCCCTCGCTGTTTAATTTTTACTTTTTAATTTTTAATTATTTTCTGCCGTTTTCCGGCAGAAAATCTATATCCACTTCTTGTAGCAGCGTCTTCTCTTGTGGAGGATGGTCTCGAGATACTGCCACTGGCTCTGCACGTTCTCGTTGGTCTCCATCTCAACCTGGCTCTCGCCCCATTTGAATCCGTAGGCCTGATAGCGCGGGATGAGGTCGTAGAACATAAGGGCATTGGCACCCTTCATGCGGTATTCGGGCAGCACTCCGAGCAGCAGCAGGTCCACGCCCTCGGTCTTGTGAGCCTTCAGAGCCCTCAGCACGTGCCACCATCCGAAGGGCCAGAGCCTTCCGCGGCGGCACTTCTGCAGCGCCTTCGACAGCGACGGGATGGTGATGCCCACGGCCACGGGCTTGTTGCCGGCGCTGCGGTCTTCTACAACGGTGATGAGGCTGAGGTCGGCCAGGGGGAAGTACATCTTGATGTACTGGTCGATCTGCCTTTCAGACAGCTCCGAATATCCGTACAGGTCCTTGAAGCAGGTGTTTATCAGCTCAAACATCTTCTTGCCGTAGCCGCCCTCAAACACGTCCTTCTTGGTCAGTTTCCTGATGTGCAGGTCGTAGCGCTTCTGTATCATCTCGGCTATCTTGGTGTATTTCTCCGGCACCTTGTCGGGCACCATGAGCTTAAACTCCACATAGTCGTTGTCCTTCTCGAAGTCGCCCAGCTTCTCCATGTGCTCCGGATAGTACGGATAGTTGTATATGGTGGCCATAGTGCCCAGCTGGTCGAATCCCATTGTGAGCATGCCTTCGGGGTCGAGGTCGGTGAATCCGAGCGGACCTATCATCTCTTCCATGCCTTTCGACTTGCCGTATTTCTCTACGGCGTCGAACAGGGCCCTAGACACGTTGATGTCGTCGATGAAGTCTATCCATCCGAATCTGACGCACTTGCGCCCCCAGCGCTTGTTGGCGCGGTGGTTGATTATGGCTGCCACGCGGCCCACCATGCGCCCACGTCCGTCGAACGCCATGAAATACTCGGCCTCGGAGAACTCGAACGCCGCGTTCTTGTCCTTGCTCAGGGTGTTCAGGTCGTCGCTGAACAGTGTGGGAACGTCATACTCATTGTCCTTGTAGAGGTCATAGTGAAAGTCTATAAACCGCTCAAGGTCTTTCCTTGTTTCTACTTTTTTGATTTTAATAGTTGACATTTGTCTTACTTTATATTAGACAACTTAAACATGCAAAAATACGAGTTTTGCGCCATATAAAAAAATAAATAACGCTAAATCAGCCTTTTTAAGGCTTTTTGGGCATGGTATGTAAGCTTTTTATGCACATCTGTCACATGGTCCGCGCCGCCTTCAGGCGGTGTCTTTGCAGCCTGTCTGTGGCCGTGCCGAGGCGCGCCCTGATGACGCCTGCCGTGTGCCTGTTTTCCGAAAGGTGCCCTTTCAGCCTCCAAAAGGCCACCTTTTGCACGCCGAAAGACCGTCTTTTAGAGCCTGAAACGTGGCCTTTTGCAACGCGCTGAATGTCAGTATGTTACAAAGGCGGATAAAACCGGCGCATCATCGGGCCGCAATCAGCGCCGCGATGTCATTTTTTCGGGTCTCCGGTACGTTTTTCAATGTATCTTTAAGGCTTTTTATTCATTGCGCCTGAACATGCGGACGATAAATTTAGTATCTTTGCACATATCAATCATGCCGCGGCATAATGGCAGTCAGTCTGACGCTCCGCGGCATGTGAAAGACAAACTTTTTAACCAGTAAAGATTATGAACACAGTTATAGAAAACATGAAGACACGCCGCAGCGTGCGCGCCTTCGACCCCGACCGGATGCCGGAGCGCAGCCTTATCGAGGCTGTGGCAGAGGCAGGAACCTACGCCCCCACGGGCCGCGGAGCGCAGTCGCCGCTCATCGTTGCCGTAACATCAAAGGCCGTGCGCGACCGCCTCTCTGAGCTCAACGCCGCCGTGATGGGCACCGAGGCCGACCCCTTCTACGGCGCTCCCGTGGTGCTCGTGGTGCTGGCCGACCGCACACGCCCCACTTATCTCTACGACGGATCGCTCGTAATGGGCAACCTTATGAACGCCGCACACGCCCTCGGACTGGGCAGCTGCTGGATTCACCGCGCCCGCGAGGTGTTCGACAGCGAGGAAGGCAAGGCCATGCTGCGCGCATGGGGCATTGAGGGCGACTATGAGGGCATAGGCCACTGCGTGCTGGGATACCCGCGCGAGGGTGCCGTCAGAGAGGCTGCGCCGCGCAAGGATGACTACGTAAGATTTGTTGAATAACACATAACGCACACACACAGATGAAGATAAACATGACCGAATGGGCCAAAGCCGTCATCGACAGCAAGAAGGTGATGGCTGTGCCCATAATGACACATCCCGGCATCGAGATGATAGGGCGGCGCGTGATCGACGCCGTGAGCGACGGCGAGGTGCACTTCAACGCCGTCAGGGCGCTTGCCGGACGATACGACACGGCTGCCGCCACAGTGATAATGGACCTCACCGTTGAGGCTGAAGCCTTCGGCGCCGACATCGCCTTCGAGCCCGACGAGGTGCCGGCCGTGAGGGGGCACATGCTCAACAGCGCCGACGACATAGCCCGTCTGCAGGTGCCGTCGCTCAGCGCAGGCCGCGTGCCGGCATATCTCAAGGCCAACCTGCTTGCCGCCCGTGCCATAACCGACCGCCCCGTGCTTGCCGGATGCATCGGGCCTTTCTCGCTTGCAGGCCGTCTCTACGACATGTCGGAGATTATGATTCTGATATATCAGAACCCCGAGGCTGCCGCCATGCTGCTCGAAAAGTGTACCGACTTCATCCTGAAATACTGCATCGCGCTGAAGAAGACGGGCGCCAACGGCGTTGTCATGGCAGAGCCTGCCGCCGGACTGATGTCTGACGATGACTGCATGCGCTTCTCTTCGGTCTACGTCAGGCGTATCGTCGAGGCCGTGCAGGACGACTATTTCACCGTAGTGTTACACAACTGCGGCAACACCGGGCAGTGTACCAATGCCATGACTGCCACCGGAGCCGCCGCATATCACTTCGGCAACAAGTGCGACATGGAACAGGTGTCGCGTCAGGTGCCGCCCACGGCTCTCACCATGGGCAACCTCGACCCCGTCAGTCTGTTCAAGTCTGCCACGCCCGACGAGATGCGCCGCGCCACCACAGACCTGCTGCGCAAGATGAGCAACTATCCAAACTTCGTGATATCAAGCGGATGCGACACCCCGCCGCACACTCCGTTTGCCAACATCGACGCCTTCTTTGAGGCCGTCGGCGAGTGGAACAGCAAGCTGTAAGCGCAGGTTCTGTCAGCTCTCCAGAGGCCTTGCGGCATGACGTAAAGGTCATGGTCAGCCACGATACATATTGACAGGCCCCGCCCGACATACTTAACTACATAAGCCGCTGCACCCTCCGAGGGCCGCAGCGGCGTCATGCGGCGCAGCGTTGTGCCGCTTTTTAATCAGAATAAAATGCTAAAACAGGAAATAACTTTCGACGACCTCAACATCCTTCCGTCTGAAATCTACGAGCAGATGGGCTATGGCGACGCCGTGCCCGACGCTGCCGTGCAGGCCGAGACCTCTGCCGTCATGGAGCGCATAAAGGCCGTTCTGCGCCCGCGTTTCTGCTTCTTCATCACCCCCGGACAGCTCGATGCAGAGCAGCACGTGCTCACCGTAGGCTCAGTCAGCTTCAGCGTGGGGCGCATCATCAGCCGGCAGCTGCGCGGCTCGCAGGCTTTCGCCTTCTTTGTGGCCACCGCCGGCGAGGAGTTTGAGCAGCTTCAGCACCGCCTGAAGGACGAAGACGACATGGTGAAGGTGTTTGTTGCCGACTCAATAGGCAGCGTCATAGCCGAGAAGGCGGCCGACTGCATGGAGCTTTCGCTGCAGAAAGCCATTGATGAGCGCGGCTGGCGCCACACCAACCGCTTCAGTCCGGGCTACTGCGGGTGGCATGTCTCTCAGCAGCAGATGCTCTTCCCCCTGTTCGGCGAGGAGCGTCCGTGCGGCGTAAGCCTTACCGACTCGAGCCTTATGGTGCCCATCAAGTCGGTGAGCGGCGTGATAGGCCTCGGTCCTTCGGTGCGCAAGCTCGAATATTCGTGCGGTCTCTGCGACTTCAAAGACTGCTACAAGCGCCGCCGCAAGAAGTAGTATGCGGCATATTTAGCCTTATGCCGTGTATCGTCAAGTGTTGCGTTGCCTTTCATTATACGCCATATCGTCTTTCATTATATGCCGTGTCGCTTTTCATTATGCGTTCAGTTGTCTTTTATAGTCTGGCATATAGTCTTTCGTTATCGTGCATATAATCCTTTAAAACGGGCCTTTCTGCCTTTTTATTGCGCGTCAGACATGGCTTGAAATATATAGAAAAGCGCGGCAAGTCCATATCGGGCTTGCCGCGCTTTTTGCTGTATCATAATTCAGTTTTGTTGTCAGTGTCCGTTGAAGAATACGTAGAGAGTCACCATAACCACGGCAAGCAGCGTCCATGCCACAACAACCGTGCGCTTGGGCCTTTCGCTCAGCTTCACTATCTCGGGGCTTACCGTTGCCTGCTTGTTGCATAGGCTGACGATAATCATGCTGATGATGAGGATTACGAAGATGTAGAACGACAGCATCATGAAGTGCACCTGCTCCGTGGCTCCCGGTATAACCCACAGGTAAAGGATGCCCGAGCCGATGCTGAAGATGGTTCCGAAGGTGAGCGTTACGTTGGCGGCGAGCGTCGTGCAGCGCTTCCAGAACACGCCCATGACGAACACTGCCGCCATAGGTGGTGCGATGAAGCTGAGCACCGACTGGAATACGTTGAAGAGATTCATGCCCTTTATGTTGTCAACAGCCACGGTGATGACTATCGACACCAGTGCACCTATGACGGTTATTATGCGTCCTGTTCGCATTATTTCCTTCTGCGTGGCCTCCGGACGGATGTTCTTCACGTATATGTCCATCGTGAACACCGTGCTCAGGGCGTTGAGCGCAGAGCCTATGGTGCTGATGAGCGCGGCGGTGAGAACGGCAAGCACGAGGCCAACCATGCCCACGGGGAAGAGGCTCGACACGAGAGTCATGTAGGCGTTGTCGGCCTCGATGGTCATATTTCCGAAGAAGCCGGTCTTCCAGAGGGCGAAGCACACGATGCCGGGGATGATGTATATGGCCACGTCGAGTATCTTCAGCCAGCCCGTAAAGTTAGCTCCCTTCTGTCCTTCGCTGAGGTCTTTGGCAGCCAGTACGGGCTGAACCATCGACTGGTCGGTACACCAGAACCACAGTCCGCTTATGGGATAGCCCAGCAGAATGGGCAGCCAGGGGAAGTCTTTGTCGCTGTTGGGCTGAAAGAGGTTCCAGTAATTAGACGGCACAATGTCGGGATTGGCCAGCACGGCGATGCCTCCTGTGAACGAGTCGCCGCCGAGGCGGTATATTCCTACGAAGGTCAGTGTGGCCGAAACGAGTATGAGCAGCACCATCTGATATACGTTGGTGTAGGCCACGGCCTTCAGTCCGCCGAGCATTGTGAAGAAGGCGGAGATGCCGAGCAGCAGGAATGCCGACATCCACATGGGTATGCCGAACACCTGGCGTATGATTATGCCGCCTGCGAAGAGCGTCAGCGCAAGCCACGAGATGAGTATCGTGACGATGGTATACCACGCCAGCATGTTGCGTGTGGACTGTCCGAAGCGCAGGCCCATAAACTCGGGCAGGGTGGAAACCTTGCTGCCGAGATAGCGCGGGGCGAAGACGAAGGCCAGCAGGGCTATGAACACGAAGGCGTACCACGCGTAGTTGCCCGACACGACGCCCGTGGTGAAGCCGGCGCTTGCCGACGCTATGAGCATAGAGGGGCCTACGTTGGTGCCCCACATGGAGAATCCTATGTGGTGCCAGCGCAGAGAATGTTCGGCAAGAAACAGGCTGCTGCCCTTCTTGCGCTTGGTGCTTGCCCATATGCCGATGGCAAGCAGGATGACGAAGTATGCTATAAGTATGCCCCAGTCGAGGCCATGTAATGATTGTGAGTTCATGGATATGTTGTTTATTTGGTAGTTATAGTAGTTAAAGGAGTTATCGCGGGCTGTGCCCGCTCAGTAGTTAAAGTCATTAGCCTTGCAGCCGGTTGGCGGCTTTATGGGGGATATATGACTTATGGAAGTAATGAGACCGATGCGCTGCAGATGATGTAATGACCGGCGTATTTAGCCTTGTTAATAACCGGCAGGGCATTTGGCTTTAACTCCTTTAACTACTCTAACTCCTTTAACTCCTTGAAATATTATTCTTTTCCCTTCACCAGCTCCCTTGCCACCTTCACTGCTTCGTTGGCATTGTCGCTGTATCCGTCGGCTCCTATCTCGTCGGCGAAGGCCTGACTTACGGGCGCTCCGCCCACCATAATCTTCACCTTGTCGCGCAGTCCGGCGTCTTCCACGGCCTTGATTACATCCTTCATGTAGGTCATTGTCGTGGTAAGCAGGGCGCTCATGCACAGGATGTCGGCGTGGTTGTCCTTCAGAGCCTCTACAAACTTGTCGCTCGGCACGTCGATGCCGATGTTTATCACCTCAAAGCCGCTGCCCTCGAGCATCGATGCAACGAGGTTTTTGCCTATGTCGTGCAGGTCGCCCTTTACCGTTCCGATGACCACGCGGCCTATCGTAACGTCTGCCTTGCCTGCCATGAGCGGCTTGAGCAGCACGAGGGCTGCCTTCATGGCGCGTCCTGCCATGAGCAGCTGGGGCACAAAGGCCTTGCCGTCCTGGAAGCGCTGGCCCACCTCGCCCATGGCGCGTATCATCTGACTGTTGATGATGTCCTGCGGAGCCATGCCTGCGTCTACGGCCTTCTGCGTCGCTTCGGCTGCCTTGTCGGCGTTGCCTTGCAGTATGGCGTCGAATATCTCGTCGGCTGCCGACGGCTCGTTTGCTGCCTTCGGCGCGCAGCATTCACAGGGTTCGGCGGCATGGTTGTGCCCGTGGTTTTCTGAAAGGTCACCTTTTGCATCGTGAAAGGCCACCTTTTGCACGCTAAAAGACGGCATATTGGAGCCTAAAAGGCCACCTTTTGCAACGCCCTCATTATCAGACGGTTGCGCAGGGTGGGGCGAAAGGGCAAGTCCTTCGGCAGGAACCACGGCTTCGGCAAGCTTTCTGATGTGCATGTCGGTTGTGCCGCAGCATCCTCCTACGATGTTGAGCACGTGCCACTCTATCAGCGGCCACAGCTCGCGCTGCAGCATCTCGGGCGTATGGCTGTAGCGTCCTTCGGCGTCGGGCATGCCGGCGTTGGGGTAAAGGCTTATCATGTAGGGCGTAGTCTTGCCGAGATGTACGAGCATGTCGGCGGCAAGGCTTACGTCAGAACAGCAGTTTACGCCAACCGACATGATGTCGCTGTCGGCAACGGATGCGAGGAAATCCCCGATGCTCTGTCCCAGCATGTTGTGTCCGTCGGCAGTGGCTATGCTGAAGCTCAGCATCAGCGGCAGACGTTTGCCTGCCTTGCGCATTGCTCCGCGTGCCGCCTCGATGGCCGCCTGCGCGTTCTTTGTGTCGAATATCGTCTCTATCAGCAGGGCATCGACGCCGCCTTCAATCAGCGCTTCGGCCTGTTCGGTGTAGGCGTCGCGCAGAGTGTCGTAGCTGAAGGCATGCCAGCCCGGCTGCGTGGTGTCTGATGTTATTGAGCAAGTCTTGCTCGTCGGACCAATCGAACCTGCCACGAAGCGCGGCTTCTGCGGTGTCTTGGCGGTAAATTCGTCGGCTGCCTTGCGCGCTATGCGGCACGCCTCGAGGTTTATCTCGCGGCAGAAGCTCTCCAGATGATAGTCTGCCATGGATATGCGCTGCGCGTTGAAGGTGTTAGTCTCGATGATGTCGGCTCCGGCTTCGAGATACTTCCGGTGAATGTCCTCAATGACGTCGGGGCGCGTAAGGCACAGCAGGTCGTTGCATCCCTTCACGTTCACGTCATGCCCTGCAAGCCTTTCGCCGCGGAAGTCGGCCTCGCCGAGGCGTCGGCTCTGTATCATCGTGCCCATGGCTCCGTCGATTACGAGTATGCGGTTGCGTCCTGCCGATACGATGGGGCAGCCGTCGAGCCAGTCGGCAGGAGCCTTTTCGTCCTTTCCTGTAAGCTCCTTGAATTCGCGCTCGGCGCTCTCTATTATGGCCTCCACCTCCTTGTCGGCGTCGCTCTTGCTGCTGTTTATGCGTATGGTGTTGTCCTCCTGCTGCGGCTTCTTGGCCTCGTCTTCCTGATATTCCTCAACGATGCGCATGGCTTTCTCCACCTCGTCCTCGTTGTGGAAGTCCATCTCTATATGCACTCCGTTGCCTCCTATGTTGTCGAGCAGCGGCCGCAGTTCGTCGAGCGTTACCCAGCATGCCATTATGCTCTTGCCTCCTGCCAGTATCTTCTTGTACAGGTCGTACCATTTAGGCGAGCCTCCCTGCGGCTCACCCACGCCCGGCGTCCACTGTATGGCGTTGAGTTCCTCAATCTCGAGCAACGCCGGCAGATGATGAAGAGCGCCTACGCCGTCCAAGTGGTACAGCGTGTAGTCAATCTTCTGGCACTGCTGGCGTATGAACGGCTGCACGAAGCGGCGGTAGTCTTCCACGCTTATCATGGTCGATATGTCGCTTTGCAGCTTGCTCATCTTGCCCGGTGCCCACGAAGAGAAGTAGCAGAAAGCCATCTCGTCGCCCTCGCGCACTATGTCGTAAAGCTCGTCGAACACCTTGAAGTAGATGTCGTTAATCTGCTGCATCTGGCGTTCCAGCACCTCAGGCTGCGTAACCGTGTCCATGAGCACCTTGTCCGTGCCTTTCAGAGCCGCCAGAACGTCCATGCCTTCCATGAGGTCGGGCATGCCCACATAATAGTTGCCGTTGGCCTTCTTCTTGCATTCGGTCAGCAGTTGTTTGTGCAGCAGCCAGTTGGGATGCTCAGGATTAAACTTTATGTCATCGGTGAAGTCAGGGTCGGGGTGTATCCATATCGTGTCTTCTCCGCCCTCGAACACGCCTCCCAGGATAGCGGCGAGCGAGCCGGGACCCAGCTGTGTGTTTGCAACGGGCAGCATATCAGCCTTCAGACAGCTGTGAGCCACGTACCAGTCGAGATATTCGGCACGCCATTTCGGGTCGAACCATTTCTGGTTGAGGTCCTTCGGGGCCTTAGGCATAGGCACATCGGCATGCGGCTTGACGCCTTCCTGAAAGTGTTCCCACATGTTCAGCACAATGCCCTTGTGGTTCCACCATTGTATGTATCGCTGTTTTGTTTCTTCAAGATTCTTTTTCCACATGTTCAATAAGTAGTTATAGTAGTTAAAGGAGTTATCGCCGGCTGTGCCGGCTAGGAGTTAAAGTCATTTGTCTTGTTGGTAAATGACTCTATATTTTTATTTAATTGCTGATTGTCAGGCGGTTAGATAGGTCTGAGATGTTGTCTCCGGCCGTGCCGGTTAAGGGCTAAAGCCATTGGCATTGCGGGCAAATGACTCTATATTTTTTATTTAATTGCTGATTGTCAGGTGGTTAGGGTTGTTAAAGAAGTTATCGCTTTGCGTTCCTGATTATGGCAGAAGCTATTGTCTTAAATGTCTGTTTACTTATTGTAAGATTGACGATAAGCGTTCAGACTAATGGCTTTAACTCCTAGCCGGCACGGCCGGCGATAACTACTTTAACTCCTTTAACTACCAATTTAACCTATTACCACTCAATCCCTCCAAACCTTCCGTCAATCTTTATATATTCTGTCTTGCTCAGGTCCATGTCGTCCGTGCAGTCCACTGGCTCGGGATAAACCGGGATGACGGCACCTTCGCGCACATAGACGGGCATCAGTTCGAGCGGCACATTGAGGTCTTTGAGCCACTTTCCGCCGCTGTAGCGCTCGCCGGTGAAGAAGTTCACCCAGTTGCCTTCAGGCAAATAGACGTCGCGGCGGCCTTCGCTGTTCATCACGGGAGCCACGAGGAAGTCGTCGCCGAAGTAATATTCGTCGTCGATATGCCAGCACATGGGGTCGTCCGGGTGATGGAATATCAGTGCCTGGAGCACTGTTGAGCCACCGCTTACGGCCTTCTGGCTCTCCTGAAGGATGTAAGGTATGAGCTTATAGCGCAGCTGCCACCATCTCTTCACTATCGGGGCGATGGCAGGATAGTGCCAAGGCTCGCGCTTGTTGGTGCCGTGATAGCGTATGTGCGACGAGAACACGCCGAACTGAGTCCAGCGGACGTAGACGTCATCACGTACACGTGAGTTCATGAAGTTGGGCAGAGTGTGGAATCCGGGCACGTCGTGGCTCCAGAAGGCGAAGCCCGACAGGCCGAAGTGGAGTCCGCCCTTGAGCGATCCGGCCATGCCGTCCCACGAGCTGCAGGAGTCGCCTCCCCAGTGCAGAGGATAGCGCTGACAGCCCGCCCAGGCTGCTCTTGCCCATACTATGCCGTCGCCCGTAACCTCCTTGGTAACCTCATAGGCTGCCTTCTGATACAGCAGCGCATAGAGATTGTTGAGCAGTTCGGGCTTCATGTTCTTGTATATGGCATCCATGTGGATGTTTTCGCCGAAGTCGGTCTTTATCGCTGCCACGCCCATGTTCAGCAGACGGCGCAGCAAACCCTTGTACCACTCGGTGGCGGCGGGGTCGGTGAAGTCGATTGTTCCGGCGTAGTCGAGGGCCGAGAAGTTAGAACCTTCGCCCTCCTGCTGCTTTGTCAGCGTGCAGATATAGTGGTTCTTGCGCGCCTCGTCAATCTGTTCGGCATCCTCAGCCACGTAGGGCAGCTGCCACAGGGTTACGCGGTAGCCCTTGTCCTTCAGGCCGCGGATGAAGCCTTCGGGGTCGGGGAAACGCTCTTCGTTGAACTTCCATTCGCACAGCCAGTCGGTCTTAAACCATCCTGTGTCCAAGTGTATCACGTCGCAGGGATAATGTTCGCGGCGCATGCGGTCGCAAATCTCGTTCACCTCGTCGGCGCTGAAGTATGTCATGCGGCTCATCCACACGCCGAAGCTCCACAAGGGAGGCATCGAGGGGTAGCCCGTCAGGTCGCGGTAGCCGCGGATAATCTCCTCCATAGAGTCGCCGCCGATGAGGAATACGTCGAGCATTGCCTGGTCGCTGAGGAACTCTACCGAGCGCGTTGACACTCCGGCGAGCGACAGCTTGCTGTGGGCGCAGGTGTGATAGAATGCTCCGTACATGCGGCTCGACACGTAGAACGGAATGTTTTTATATGTGCGGCGGTTGTTTACGCCCTGTCCGTCCTGGTTTTTGAGGAAGAACGTCTGTCCGCTGAGGTCCATCTTGGTGAAGCGTTCGCCCGTTCCGGCAAAACATTCGTCGGCCTTGCACTCGAACGACATCGTGGCGCGCTCCTTCTGTCCGTCAAGCTTGCAGAAGCCTATGGGCAGCGCGTCGTAGCGCGGAGGCGAGAAGTGGTCGTAGGCGGCCAGGCGTATTTCGCGCTTTCCGTCGGGATACAGCCTTATGTCGAGCGTCTCCTGCGGGTCGGGCAGCAGCGTGCTCCAGCGGTCGAGCTCGGGCTCCTGTATGTTGATAACGGCCCTGACGGTGCCTTCGGGGTCGGTGACGGTCCATCGGCCGTTGCCGAAGCTTACGCTCAGCGGCGTCTTCTTAACCCTGTCGCTCATCTGCAACATCTCCGACTCGTCGGTCATCTGCTCCTCGCCGAAGCCTATGAACAGGCGCAGGATCTTTGGCTCATACTGTCTGATGATGAGCGTATATTCCTCACGCGGCACGCCGGTGTCGGCTGCCATGTCGTTGGCCAGTATCTGCTTCTGGAACGGAACGAGCACGCAGATGTCGCCGTCGTTCTCGAACACGGCTGAGGGTTTGCATGCCTTCCATAGCGACTCGTTGCGGCTAAGGCTGACGTCGAAGTCGAGAAAGTCGAAAAGATGGTAGTTTGTGGGTTTCATTTTTTTGTTTGTTTTTATATGTTTTTTGCCGGCTTTTTCAGTCCTCCGTCCCCTTGCCGTTAGTGTTTCGTGGCCGGGGGCGCGGCTGTGCTAATTATGCCTTCTGTTATTATGCTTTTCAGGTTTTGTCTTGTGGCCGTGTGGCTTTTGTGCGCCGGCTGCGTGCCGGTGTGCCGTTGCGGCCTGCGGCGGCATGAGTTGCCGTGGCTGTAGATATGACGCAGCAGTGTTGTTTTTGTACTATGCCATAAGGCATAATGTCCGCGCGTCGCTCTCAGGCCATTGTTGTTTGCGTATTATCGTGTTGTCCGTTGCCGTAGCCGGGTGTCCGCGTGCGGTCTGCTTACGGCCCGTCCTGCAGCCGTTGCCCTGTCGTGGGCGTGCAGGAGCTATGTTGCAAAAATAAGAAAAATAGCCTTAACGGCAAAGGATTATCCCAAATGTTTCAGTATTTTCAGCCCTTGTCATGGGTAAGTGTTTCCCTCAGGTTTTCCAATATGTGCCCTTTCGCATTGCAAAAGACCACATATTGCACGCTAAAAGGCCACCTTTCAGAAGCTAAAAGATGACCTTTTGCAACGCATTGAGCGTCAATGGGTTATGCCGCAGTCCGGCGGTCTGCCGCCGGACTTTGTGTTATTGCTGCCTGGATGGTGTTATGTGTTATTGCGCCGTGCCGGCTTCAGACTTGCCGTCGCCTTCGGTCTGCGTGTGCTGCGGCACGCCTATCTCCTTCACCTTCTTCTCAAACTCGTCCCTGCCGCATGTCGCGCCGTTCTTGATGCGTGCGCGGTAGTTGTAGATTGTGTTGACCGAATAGTGGAGAAACTCGGCTATCTTTGAGCTGTCGTCGATGCCGAGGCGTATCAGTGCGAATATTCTTATGTCGGTGTTCAGGCGCGACGTGTCGTCGAGATGTATGCGCTCCTCGGGGCGCAGCAGCTTGTTGAAGTCGTCGACGAAGGTGGGGAAGAGGTGGATGAACGTGGTGTCGAATATGTCGAAGAGCTCCTGCTGCTGGCGGTCTCTGAAGTCGTGCGACTTCATCTTGCTCATCAGTTCCGTGTGCTGCTTGTTCTTCAGCATCGTCAGCACCTCCTTTCTCATCCTCTCCATGTTGTCTATGTATATAGAGCACTGCCTGAGGAACAGGCCGATGTATTTCTCCTTCACCCTGTTCGACTCGTTCAGGCTGCCTATGGCCTTGTGCAGCTGGCGGTCGGTTTCGGTCAGCTGGCGGTTGCTCTCGTCCAGGTTCTCGTTCACCTGCTGCATCTCCTTGTTGAGCTTCATCAGCTGCCTGTTCTTGCGGCTGAGCTCGTCGCGCGTCAGCTTCAGTTTGCCGCGCTGCTTGTTGACATAGATGAGCAGTACAAGCACCGACACGGCAAATAGGCTTATCACGAGCACCATGATGATGAGGCGCTCCTTCTGCTTCTGCATTATGGTCTGATAGCTGCTGTCTATGGATGTGAGCACGGGCGAAATCTGGTTGCTTCTCACCCTCGTGCCGAACTTCTCGGCGCAGTTCCAGGCAAAGTTTATGTATTTATACGACCGTGCCATGTCGCCCGTCGTGTTCAGATAGTTGGCCAGTTCCCACAGCGCGCCCTGGTCCATCACGGCGTTGCGTATGTCGCCCAGCGCCGACATTGCCAGCCAGTAGGTCCAGTTGTCGGTGTCGTTCATCCTCTTGTAGTCGAGAAATCGGTAGAAGGCAATTATCGAGAACTCGTGCGACTGTCGGTCTACGCCCTTCATCCTCATGTCGTTGTAGCGCAGCGCGCCGGCTGGGTCGTTGCTGTTGTACCGCTCAATCTCCATCAGCTGCAGATACATGTCGCTGTTCTTGTCGGCCAGTGCCGCCAGCGAGTCGGCATACATTCTTTCCAGCCGGCCATAGTTTTCCTTCAGTCTGCCTATCTTTGTGTAGAATCCCAGCTCCTTGTAGAGATGGTTGCGCGCGGCGTAATATGCCAGCCTGCCTTCGCGGTTTAGCTCTCCGGTGTTGATAGAGGCCAGCAGCTCGTCCGACTCCATATACATTCCGGCCGTTGAACACTGAAAGGCCTTCAGCGCAGTGCAGTGGTTGGCGCTCATCATGTCGCCCTGGCTGCGCGCCATCCGTTCGGCCCTGCCGAGCCATGCTATGGCCGAGTCGTTCACGAAAGCCTTGTATTCCCTGTATATTCTGAATGCTGCCGCATATCGCGCGGCATATCCGCGGCTCTTGTCAAACTGCCGCTTGAGGCCTGCAATGCGTGCCTCGCGCTTGGATAAATAAACAGATGCATTGGCGATGGCCTCGTCAATGCATCTGTAAACCGAGTCCGTGCGTGCGGCATCAGCTGACGCCACCACCGGAACAAGCCATATAATAAGTAAAAATATGTTTCTCATCGCTGTCTTATGCTTAGCCGGAACATGCCTCCGCGGCCTTTGTAAGGTTCTGTGAGACATAGGTTTATCTCTTCCTGCAAAGATAAGACAATATTGCGAACACACAAAATTTACGGCCCGTGTTTTTTTATTTTGCCGTTATTGTCACGCTCTGCAGCGAGCGGCTGTCGTGGCCAGCCATGATATGAAACTCGCCCGGCTCGAACACCTTGCGGCCTTCGGCGTCGTAGAACGACAGGTCGTCTTCGGTGATGTCGAACTCAACGGTGCGGCTCTCGCCCTTCTTCAGGTGTATGCGGCTGAAGCCTTTCAGCTCCTTTACGGGGCGGCTGATGGATGCCACGGGGTCGCGCACATAGAGCTGCACCACCTCGTCGGCGTCATAGTTGCCCGTGTTGCTCACCGTCACCGATGCCTTAAAGTTGCGTCCGCTGCCCGTAACGCTCAGTTTGCCGTAGCTGAAGCTCGTGTAGCTCAGGCCGTAGCCGAAGGGGTAGAGCGGGTCGTTCACCTCGTCGAGATAGTTGCTGGCATACTTGCGGAACTCTTTTGTGCCTTCGGGCACGGGGCGTCCCGTGTTGAGATGGTTGTAATAGATTGGTATCTGGCCCTCGTTGCGCGGGAAAGTCATGGTCAGACGGCCGCTCGGAGCCACGTCGCCGAACACCACGTCGCATATAGCGTCGGCTGCCTCGCTGCCTCCGAACCATACGTTCAGTATCGCGTCCACATTATTTTGCTCCCATGTAAGCACCGTCGGACGGCCCGAGAAGTTGAGCATCACCACCGGTTTGCCCAGCTTAACAAGCTCGGCGAGCAGCTCGCGCTGAACGTCGGGCAGCACAAGACTCGTGCGGCTCGAGCATTCGCCCGACATGTCGGCACTCTCGCCCATGGCACACACTATCACGTCGGCCTTGCGTGCCGCCTCGAGAGCCTCTGCCTTGAGCTGTGCGTCGTCGCCTCTCGTTATGTTCTTGCCGAACTCTGCCGCGCGCTGACGTGCCGAGTCGGCCATCAGGTTGCATCCCTGCGCATACAGAAGTTCTGCTTTTCCGGCCAGCGCGCGCTCCATTCCTTCCTTCAGCGTCGGGTATTTGTCGGGAGTGTAGGCCACGCACCATGTGCCGGCTAAGTTGGCGCGGGTGTCTGCCAGCGGACCTATCAGCGCTATCTTGCCCTGCTTCTTCAGCGGCAGCAACGACTTGTCGTTCTTCAGCAGCACAAAGGTCTCGGCAGCAATGCGCCTTGCCTCGGCGCGGTTTTCTGCCGTGAAGATGTCGCGCTTGCGTCTTTTCGTGTCGCAGTATTTATACGGATCGGCAAAGAGTCCCAGCTTATATTTAGCCTCGAGCACTCTGCGGCATGCCTTGTTGATGGCCTCCTCGCTCACCGTTCCGTCCTTTACCGACTGCTCCAGCGTGCCGATGAATCCCATGGAGCACATGTCCATGTCGGTGCCGGCATTGAGGGCAGCTGCCGAACAGTCTTTCAGCGAACCGCCAACGCCGTGACTCAGCATCTCGCCTATAGAGCCGTAGTCGGTAACAACGAAGCCGTCGAACTTCCACTGGTTGCGCAGCACATCCTCAAGAAGCCACTTGTTGGCCGTTGCCGGCACATAGTCAACCAGGTTGAACGATGTCATCACGCTGCCCGTTCCTGCCTTTACGGCGGCGCGGTAAGGCTCGAGATACTGGTTATACATGCGCAGACGGCTCATGTCAACAGTGTTATAGTCGCGTCCCGCCTCAACGGCGCCATACAGGGCGAAGTGCTTCAGGCACGCCATAACGTTGGCGTTGCTGCTGTAGTCGCCCTGATATCCGCGAATCATGGCCTCGGCTATGCGTGAGCCGAGATAGGGATCTTCGCCGTTTCCCTCAGATATGCGGCCCCAGCGGGCGTCTATGCAGATGTCGACCATAGGGCTGAACACCCAGTTGATGCCGTCGGCCGTGGCCTCCTTTGCGGCTATTTGGGCAGCACGCTCAATGGCGTTGAGGTCCCAGCTGCATGAAAGCGCGAACGGAATGGGGAATATCGTCTCGTATCCGTGTATCACATCCATGCCCACAAGCAGCGGAATGCCCAGCCGGCTCTTCTCAACGGCCAGCTTCTGCAGTGCTTTTATCTTGTCTACGCCCTTCAGGTTGAACACGCCTCCAATCTCTCCGGCCTTTATCTTGCCGCTTACTTCAGAGTCCTGTGCCTGTCCTGTGGTTATGTCGCCAGCCACCTGAAGGTTAAGCTGACCAATCTTCTCGTGCAGAGTCATGCGCGACATGAGGTCGTCAACAAACTTATCCATCTCCTGGTTCTGCGCGCTCACCGCCCCGGTCAGCAGCAGTGCCGCCGCAGTTGTCAGTATTTTGTTTATTTTCATCATAGTGTTTTTGTATATAAATGCCAATTATTATTTTAGTGTAAACGCCACTTTGCTTACAATATTGTCTGAAGCATTGCCAATGAGAGCCTCAAACTGTCCCGGCTCTGTGGTCCAGCTGGCAGCCTTGTCGTCGTAGAAGCTGAGGGCGTCGTTGCCTATTGTTATGGTAACTTCCTTGGTTTCGCCCGGCTGGAGATAAACTTTCCTGAATCCTTTAAGCTCCTTGTAGGGGCGCGGAAGCGACGACTCGCAGTCGTGAATGTAGAGCTGCACCGTCTCAGAGCCTGCCACCTTGCCCGTGTTGGTGACGCTGACGGTGAACGAAAGGCTGTCGGCTGTGGTGATGCTTGCGGCACTTGCCTTTGCCTTGCCTATCTTGAAGCTCGTGTAGCTCTCGCCGTGTCCGAAGGCAAAGAGCGGCTTTGTCTTCTCCTTGTCAGCCCAGCGGTAGCCCACAAAGATGCCTTCCTTATATTCTTCGTCAATGATTTTCTTGTCGGCGCGCCATGTTCCGGGATATGTGTTGAGCTTGTGCGCACCCACATCGTTGAGCGATGCCGGCCATGTGAAGGGCAGTTTGCCCGACGGGTTGGTGCGTCCTGTCAGCACGTCGGCAAGAGCATGGCCTGCCGTTGAGCCGAGGAACCAGCCCTGAACTATTGCGGGCACCGAACTCTTCCACGGCATTGCCACAGCGTTGCCCGATATGTTGACGAATATCAGACGCTTGTTGGCCTTGACAAGAGCCTCGACCACCTTGTCCTGGTCATAGGGCAGGGAGTAAGACTTGCGGTCGTGACCCTCGGCATCCTGGTAATCGCTCTTGTTGAGTCCGCCGAAGAACACCACGTAGTCGGCCTTGCGCGCCTTGTCTACGGCCTCGGCTATAAGTTCTTCGGGCGAGCGGCTGTCGGCAAGTTGCTGTCCTGTGGTCACGCCGTTGTACTCGCCTGTGATGTCGCCTACATATCCGCGGGCATAGTCAACCTCGATGTTCATGCCTTCGAGACAAGCCTTCAGACCGTCGAGAGGCAGTTCCTCATGCTGCGCCTTGAGCGAAGAGCTGCCGCCGCCTACGGTCATCATCTTGATGGCATTCTCGCCGACGACGAGCACGCGGCGTGCCTTCAGAGTGTCGATGGGCAGCACGCGGCCCTTGTTCTGCAGCAGCACGATGCCTTCGGCGGCTATTTTGCGTGCGGCGTCGTAGTGAGCTTCAGAGCAGAGCGAGCCAAACTGGCGGTTGCGGTTCATGTTGGTGCGGAAGAAAAGGCGCAGCACACGTCTGACCTTGTCGTTGAGTTCCTTCTCCGTGTAAGTGCCGTCCTGTATCAGTTTGCGGTAAGGCGAAGCCAGATAATAGTTGTCGTAGGCGTCTGAAGTGCCGAAGGCAAGGCCGTCAGTCCATGTGCCGAACTCCATGTCGAGTCCGTTCTCAACGGCCTGACGGGTGTCGTGTGCGCCGCCCCAGTCGGATACCACCACGCCGTCGAAGTGCCACTGGCGCTTCAGTATGTCGTTGAGCAGCCACTGGTTGTGGCAGTTGTGCTGATTCTTATACATGTTGTAGGCACCCATTATGCCCCACACTCCGGCCTCGGTTACGGCAGCCTTGAAGGCAGGAAGATAAATTTCGTGGAGCGCACGGTCGTCAACTATGACGTTTACCTGATGCCGGTATTCCTCGTCGTTGTTGAGAGCGAAGTGCTTGACGCAGGCTGCCACGCCCTTTGACTGCATGCCCTGGATGTAGGGCACCACCATGCGTGAGGCCAAGTAGGGGTCTTCGCCCATGTATTCAAAGTTGCGTCCGCCCAGCGGAGTGCGGTAGATGTTGACGCCGGGGCCTAGAATCATGTCCTTGCGGCGATAGAGAGCCTCCTCGCCGAGGCTTTCGCCGTAGAGGCGGCTTATGGCAGGATTCCATGTGGCGGCAAGGCACGTTAGCGCCGGAAATGCCACGCACGAGTCGTTGGTCTGGCCTGCCTGCTCCCATTTGTCCCACAGCACGTCGGGGCGCACGCCGTGAGGGCCGTCGTCGGTCCAGAACTCCGGTATGCCCAGACGTTTTACTCCGGGCGAGCTGAACTTGCTCTGAGCGTGGATTACGGCAATCTTCTCGTCGAGCGTCATGCGCTTCAGGGCGTCTTCCACTCTCTCTTCTATGGGTTTGGTCTCATCGAGATACACCGGCGTGCCCTGTGCGGCGGCGCTCATTGAGCATACGCCGAGGAGCAGTGCCGGTATGGATTTAATAAAGATTTTCATGTTATGTAAGTGTTTTTAGTTTCATTATGTGATATGTGTGAGGGCTACTTCTGGAACACGCGCACATAGTCTACCTTCATAGTCGCCGGCAGTGCGCTGTCGTCGGTGCCCTTGTATCCGCCCCAGTCGCCTCCCCACGCAAGGTTGAGGATGATGTAGAAGGGCTTGTCGAAGGGCCATGCCTCAACGCCTGAGCCGTCGTTGGCATAGTCGAGAATCATCTTTCCGTCGACATAAAACTTCAGATGGTCGGGCGTCCACTCGCAGGCATACACGTGGAACTCGTCTTCGGCGTCGGCAACGTGCAGCGTAGCATGCTCTATGGCAGTGCCCGTGTTGTTGTATTTCTGGCAGTGTATGGTCGACGACACGTCGCCCGGGTCGGCTCCCACTTCCTCCATGATGTCTATCTCGCCGCAGCGCGGCCACGGGTTTGTGGCGAAGTCGTTGCCCGCCGGCATCATCCAGAAGGCAGGCCACGTGCCCTTGCCCTTGGGAAGCTTTATGCGTGCCTCAAACCATCCGTACTTCCAGCCTGTCGACACGTTGGCATATACTCGTCCTGAGTATATCGCAGAGCCTGCCTTGAAGCAGTTGATGCTGAGTTTTCCGTCGGCAATCTCGGTTACGCGGCGGCCTGCAGCCTGTCCGTCCACATAGGTCTGCAGCTCGTTGTTTACCCATCCCGGGCCCTGCTCCTCGTGAGTCCACCATGCGGTGTTGAGCGTTGTGCCTTGGTCAAACTCGTCGTTCCACACCAGGCGGTAGCCTTCGGGCACGCTGATGTTGTTGTCGGGCGCCGACTCCTGCACTACGCTTATCTGCTGAGAACCTTCGGATGAGGCTACGGTAACGATGCCCGAGCGCGACTTGAGTTCGTTGCTCGGCTCCACTTCTATGCTCACCGCTCCTGCCGCGGCTGTGGCCTTTATCCATGCCACGTCGGCAGATGCCGTGAAGTTGCCGTTCGAACTCACCCCGACGCTGAACGTTCCGCCGGCAGAAGGAGCATAGACCGAAGTTTCGGCAACGCCTATCGTGGCGGTCTGACTTACCTTCACAGTGTCGCGCACAGTGCCCGAGCGCACCACCACCATGCCCGAGCGCACCACCACCATGCCCGAGCGTGCCTCCGTGCCCTTGTTGGCGCTGACGCTGAGCTTGATGGTTCCCTTGTCAGCCGTGGTGCCGTCGAGGCTGAGGCTCATCCATGTGTCGGGCGTGTAGGCTGTCCATCCCTTGCCGGTAGACGTTACGTCTATGCTGAATGTTCCTCCGGCTGCGCCTGCCGTTATCTCTTCGGGCGAGCACTTTACCGATATGCCGGCCTCAGCCTGACCGTCGTCGTCGCTGTTGCTGCAGCTCGACGACGTGAGGGCGAACACTGAGAATATTGTAACAAAAATATATTTCTTCATATCCATGATGATGTCTTTCTTTCGCATTTACAGCCCTGTGCCGCATTGATTTCGCACGGCTGCGTAACGCCTTGACCCTCAATGCGTTGCAAAAGGTGCCCTTTTAGCTTCCAAAAGACGGCCTTTCAGCCTGTAAAAGATGGCCTTTTGGAACCTCATTTGCGGTCTTTTGCAAATAAAGCTGCCGCAGACGCTCCCCAAGCTCCCCGCAGGCGTGCCTTGCGTGGGTGCTGTGCGGCCTTTACGGCGGTGTGGGATATGTCTGCGACAAGCATCGAAAGGTAAAAAAATTAATTTAGAAACGAGTAAAAGAAAAGTCCCGGCGGGCAAGAGCCATGGGCCCTTTCCGCCGGAATATGAAAAGGATTATTCTATTGTTTTCTGCAGAACTATCTTGCTTATCGATGCCGTCAGACCAGCCGGATTGCCTCCGTAGTCGACCACGAGAGTCAGTTTGTCGGCAGCACCTGTAGCCATCACGCTTGCCGGAACCTTCAGCGTGTAGTCGGCATCGGCGTCGAGGTCAACCTTCTTCATGAACAGATAGTTGTCGTCTGATGCGCTGTCGGTAAGCTTCACCGTAACGCCCTTTGTAGCGGCAGATGCGTGCAGCGTGCAGCAGAAGTCGTATTTAACGCCTGCCTCGGCCGGGATGTCAGTGTGGAGCTTCACCTGTGCCTGCCACTGCTCAAATGTAGCCTCGGGCAGAACCACCGTGTATGTGCCGTTGCTGGCTGTGAACGCCGGGTCGGCTATCTGGCTCCATCCCGGTGCATAGTAGAATTCTGTGGTGAATGCGCCGTTGTCGTCAACCGGTTTCCACAGGTTTGTCTCAGCGTCATAGTCATATACGGTGTCGTCGGTGTCAACCTCCGGCAGCACGGTTCCGTCGTCGTTGGCATGGTCTTTCAGCACGAGGCTCTCAATGTTGATGCTCGTGTTGGCAGCGTTTCCGCCGAAGTCGAACACAAGTTTCAGCTTGCTGATGTCGAGTCCCGCCATGTCGCTCTTCCAGAAACACTTAGGTTCGCCGGCCTTCAGTTCGACTTCCTCGGCAAAGTAGAACACGTTGTCGTCGCTTGCGTCAACAAGTTTCACCATGACAGCAGGATGATCGGTGCTTGATGTCAGTATAACGGAGAAGTCATACGTCTTGTCCGATGATGTGGCAATGTCGGTTTCGAGGAACATCTGAGCCTGCCATCTCTCTGAAGTGGCTGAAGGCAGAGTTATGCTATAGTCATAACCGTTCTTGACACAGGTAGGATCGTTTGTCTGAGTCCATCCCGGAGCATAATAGAACGACGGATCGCCGATGTTGGCCTTGCGCCACATGTTGAATTCGCTGTCCTCCTTGAATCCGCCGAATCCGCTTATTCGTGTCTTGTCAATGTGGAATGTGCGTGTTATCTGGCCGTCGCTCATGCCGTTGCGGTTTCTTATCTGCAGCGCAACAGTGTAGTCGCCTGCCTTGCGGTAGAACTGAGAGTCAACCGTTGCGGTAGAGTATTTAGTTCCGTCTATAATCCATACAGGTGTCACGCCGGGCTGCTCGTCGAATGAGAACACGGCATAGTTGGTCTCCTGATTAACCGTTACGTGTACAAACTCCTCATACGCTGCTGCGTCGGGCAGTCCGTTGGGGTCGGCACCCTCAAAGCTTTCGGGTGAGCATGAGCCGAGAGTGAGGCCCAGCAGCATCAGCGCGCTCCCAAATATTTTATATGTCTTGTTCATAGCTTTCATCTTTTTTTAATAATCGTTTTGTTTAAGGTTCGGGTCTGACGACATCTCAGTGTCAGGTATCGGCAGATATTTCTTGCTCTCAGACCATGTGTTTGTGCGGTAGCCATACTCGTCTGGAACGAGCACCTGAGGTGCCTTGCCTGTACGGACGAGGTCCCAGTAGCGTTTGCCTTCGCCCACGAACTCGAGCTGGCGCTCTCTTATTATTATGTCTTCGCTCACGCTTTCAAGTGTGGCTATGTGCGCTCTCTGTCTTACCTGGTTGACATATCTCAGCGCCTCAGTCTGGTCGCCGCCCGTCTTCAGTATCAGTTCGGCAGCGTTGAGCAGACATTCAGCATAGCGGTAAACTCTCAGGTTGTTGTTAAAGTTGAGGTCGGCGTCGGCCTTCTGTCCAGCATTGCCGTCGGGTGTGGCAATATATTTAGCCAGGAAGAGGCCCGTGTCCTGATAGCGTTTGTTATATTCGCCGTTGACAGCGGCGTTGAAGCATGTTGCGTCGCGGCGTGTGTCGTTGCCTGCATAGCGTTCGTAGGTCTCTGTGCGCACCGGACAGAATCCCCATCCGCCTGCCACTCCGGCTGTGCCGTCAACCCATTGGTTGGGGCTTATCAGTCTTGGCAGCACCGTACCGCCCGAAGCCAGCGGGTTGCTGTATGAGCGAACGGCATTCTCCGACTTATAGTTGATTTCCCATATAGACTCCTGGCACCATTCGCCCGACTCCTTCCAAAGGGCTGCGTAGTCAGGATTCAGGTCGTAGAGTCCGCTGCTTATTATGTCTCTCATATACTGCAGGGCCTGTCCGTATCTGCTCTCGTCGTTCTGATACATCACCATCTCGGTGTAGAGCATGTATCCCATGGCCTGTGTCACGCGGCCAAGCTCGCTCTCGTCAGCCTTCATCGGCAGCAGGTTCTTGTCGAGTACGTCCTTCAGGTCGGTTATCACGTTTTCGTAAACCTCGTCGGCCTTCAGCTGCGGAGCCGTGTATGGCATTGCCTCAAGATTGTCCGTGAAGAAAGGAATGTTGCCCCAGAACTTCCAAAGGTTATTATAATAGTAGGCTCTCAGCACGCGTGCCTCTGCCGAAGCCTTGTCGATGAAGTCCTGGCTCAGCTCGTCGCGCGAGTCGTTGATATAGCTCAGCACGTCGTTGGCGCGCTTAACGCCTGAATATTCGTCGGTCCATAAGCCTGCGGGAGTCTGGTTTGGCAGCGCCTCAAAGTTCATCATGAGGTGCCAGAACTGGTTGTCGGTCTTGCTAGAGCCGCCCACCCAGATGTCGTCGGCCATGATGTCGCTCATCAGGTTGATTGGGCAATAGTAGTTGTTGCCCCAGTCGGGCCACTGCAGAGGATTGTATGCAGCCACCAGAGCCTCCTCAACGTGCTCCTGTGTGTTGAAGTATTCACCCACTGTGTCGGTAGGAGGTGTCAGGTCAAGAAAGTCGTCGCTACATCCTGACAGGGTGAACACTGAAAGCATTCCGAATGCAAACAATATTTTAGATTTCATGATATGTCGTTTTTTCGTTTATTTAAAGATTTATTAGTCAGTATCTTTATCAGAAGCTCAGGTTAAGACCTACGGTGAATACGCGTGCCTGCGGATATACGCCATAGTCAACTCCGAGAGATGTTCCGCTTGATGCAACCTCCGGGTCGAAGCCCCAGTATTTTGTAAACGTTATCAGGTTCTCGGCTGCGACATACACGCGCAGCTTCTCGATGAATGCCTTTCGTGTGAGGCTTTGCGGCAGAGTGTAGCCCAGCTGTATGTTCTTCAGACGGAAGTAAGAGGCGTCATGAACATAGAGGTCTGATGAAACCCAGTTTACGTTGTCGCCGAGTATGAACATAGGATACTTGTTTGATGTGCCCGGACCTGTCCAGCGGCTCAGCATCCATGAAGGAAGGTTAGATGCGGCGATGTCCACACGTCGTGTAGCGTCGAACACGTCGGCACCTGCAACGCCCTGCCACATCATGCTGAAGTCGAATCCGCGCCACTCAGCGTTGAGGCTTATACCGAATGTCCAGTCGGGCATTCCCTTTCCGATCTTGGTCTGGTCGTTGGCAGTGATGGCTCCGTCGCCGTCAATGTCGACAAATCTTACGTATCCGGGTTTGGCATCCGGCTGTATGAGTTCGCCTTTGTCGTTGACATAAGAGTTGACTTCCTCCTGTGTCTGGAATATTCCTGCGGTCTTGTAGCCGTAGAAGAACGGGAACGGCTGTCCGTTCTCACCGCGTGTTATCGTGCCTGCTGTCTGGAAACTGTCGTAGTTGGCAAAGCCGGTGTCGTTGCCTAGCTTTATCAGTTTGTTCTTAAGATAAGAGGCGTTGCCCTTCAGGCTGAAGTGAGCGTCGGCCACATTGAACTTGTATCCTGCCTCAAATTCAACTCCGCTGTTCTCCATGTCGCCCACGTTTCCGTAAGGTTTGTTCTCGCCAACGTATGAAGGTATAGAGAGAGTCATGAGCATTCCGTTGGTCTTTTTCTTGTAATAGTCTACCGTGAAGGTAAGGGCGTTGTTGAAGAAGCCGAAGTCGAGGCCGATGTCTGTCTGCTCTGATTCCTCCCATTTCAGGTCTGGGTTAGGAATGATGCTTGCCTTTATACCGTTGGTTACGGCCTCGTCGCGTCCGAAGATATAGTTGTTGTTGACAGATGTGAGCGACAGATACTGGAAGTTACCGATGTTGTCGTTACCGTTCTTACCCCAGCTTACGCGCACCTTGAGGTTAGACAGCCAGTCGGGACGGTTCTGCATGAAAGGTTCGTTGGTTACGTTCCATCCGAGAGAGAACGACGGGAATGTGGCGTATCTGTTGTTGGCACCGAAGCGTGAGCTGCCGTCGCGGCGTACAGTGGCCTGCACCATGTAGCGCTCAGCGTAGTTGTAGCTCAGTCGGGCGAACATAGATGCCATTGTGTAAGGCTCTGCATATCCGCCGTATACGGTCTGGTCGCCGTTTTCGGCAAGTCCGTTGGCATAGTCGATGTAAGGCTTGTTGATGTCAATGAGGTAGTTGCGGCTTCCTCCGAGGGTCCAGCCTGTGTTCTTGAGTGCGCTCTGTCCGAGCACGACGTTGAATGTGTGGTCGCCTATTGTCTTGTCGTATGTCAGCACGTTTTCAATCTGCCATACCGTGCCGCGGTCGCTTTCAGACGATGCTTTAGAAAATTCGCTGAACTGGTTGGCGCGGAGATAGTAGACCGGAGTATATGACTCGTTGCCCCAGAACGACATGTCGGCACTGTAAGAGGTGCGGAACTTCAGTCCGTCCCATATCTGCAGCTCGCCTATGAAGTTGGCAACAAACTTATGCGACCAGTTGGCTGCGCCCGGCAGAGAGAGGTTCTGCAGCGGGTTGGTCATCTCGTTGTAGTCAGGACCGGCAAGAGTATAGAGGTTGCCGTTCTTGTCATACATGGGCACATAGCCTGCCGTTCCGGCATATTTGTCGTTCTGTGCGTCGGCAGCCTCGCCTGTAAGGGTAGGCGTGAGGATTGGCGACATGGCCAGGGCGCTGCCCAGAGGTGAGCCCCACTGCGAGTTGGCGTCGATGCTCTTGCTCTTAACGCGTGCATAAGAGAGGTTGACCGTGATGTCGAGCTTGTTGAGCCAGTTGCGCGTCTTGCTCTCGTCGAAGAGAGTATATTTGGTGTTGCTGCGCAGGGTCAGACGGTTATAGTTAGAGCGGTCGTAGTCGCCGCCGATGATACCTTCCTGTGTGTAGTATCCGAGAGAGAGGTAGTAGTTGAGCTTTTCAGAAGCACCGCTCACCGTGAGTTCGTGGTTTGACACGGGCGCATTGTCGTTGAAGAGCTCTTCCTGCCAGTCTGTTCCTTCGCCGTAAGAGTAAGGATCGCTGTAGAGAGGAGCCTGTCCAGAGTTGATGCGTCCTTCGTTCATCATTATGGCATAGTCGGTTGCGTTGAGCACGTCGCGCTTTCTCCACGGGTTCTGCCATCCGTAAGAGAAGTTGTAGTTGACGCGTGTCTTGCCTATCTTGCCGCTCTTGGTTGTAACGAGAATAACACCGTTGGCAGCACGCGCACCATATATTGCGCCCGAAGCTGCGTCCTTGAGCACCTCGATGCTCTCGATGTCGCTCGGGTTGAGGTAGTCGAGTCCGCCGGTGATAGGCATTCCGTCTACTATGTAGAGCGGGTCAGAGTTGTTGATGGTACCGATACCGCGCACACGTATCTGCGCTGCGGCTCCCGGCTGACCTGAAGACGACGTTACGGTAACGCCGGCAGCGAGTCCCTTCAGGGCGTTGTCCATGCGCACGGGTGCCGTGGCAGCCAGGTCGTCGGCCGAAACCTTGGCTATTGATGCCGTCACGACGCTCTTCTTCTGTACGCCGTAACCCACTACGACAACCTCGCTGAGCAGCTCGTTGTCCTCGTGCATCACGATGCGCATGTCGGCTTCGGCCTTTGTCTCTACGGTCTTGTAGCCGATGTACGACACGGTTATCATGCTGCCTTCAGGCACCTGCTGCAGCTTAAACACTCCGTTTAGGTCGGACACTGCACCCTTTGTTTCGCCTTTAAGGAATACAGATGCTCCGATAATCGGCTCACCGTTTGTGTCAACGATGGTTCCCGAGCAGTCTATCTTCTGCGCGGCAGCCGTCATTGAGAACAATGTGGCCAATAAGATTAGCATTAGAAATCTACACGTTTTCATAAAATTATTAGTTTTATAAAGATTATGTTTATTCACGGTTTTTTGCGGTTTGCAATAGTTTCGGCGCAAAAGTATTAAAAAAAGTTTCGCATGTAAAGCCCGCAAATACAAGAAGTGGACGAATGTGGACGCCGGATTTTGCTATAATGCATTATATCAGACTGTTACGTCTGTAACCGTTTGCAGAAAAAGTGGATTGATAATAATTGTAAAAATTACACTAATATCATAAAAATGACCTGTTTTCGGGCTTAAAAGTGTCTAAATGTAACGTCAGTGGCATTAAATTTCCGTGTTTCGGGGCATATTTTTACAAAGTGTAACCAATATTTGTTAAAACCATTTTATGCCTTCTGCGGCATATTTTTATCATAAAAAATACACCTCGCAACCATTCCCCCTGCCTGTTGCCGGCATGTTTTCCTGCAGCTGCTTCCGGGCATCGCTGTTCATAGTCGTGCATGCTGTTGCGCGGTGCCCCGTATCAGTCGGTTTTCCAATATGTGCCCTTTCGCATTGCAAAAGACCACATATTGCACGCTAAAAGGCCACCTTTCAGGAGCTAAAAGATGACCTTTTGCAACGCATTGAATATCAGTATGTTATGCGTGCGGTTATATCTTACCTTATTAAGTATGTCCTGAGGCGCTGCAAAGTTTGTCCCGATGTGCTGTCGGCAACCGTTTTTTGATATGTTTCTGACTATTTCATGCAGAAACGGAAAATATGAACATACGGCACGAAAATGTCGTAATGACGGCACGGAGCATACTGCCTATCTTTGCAGCGGATAAATGAAACAAAAGATATGAAGAGACTATTATTCACATTTGCCATTGCCTGCGCGCTTATTCCTCTTAATGCGCAGGAGACGCTCACGCTCAGTCAGTGTCTGCGCATGGGCATAGAGAACAACCTTCAGTTGCAGACCAGGCGCAACGACATAGCCAAGGGCGGGCACGCCATAACCGAAAACCGTGCCAAGCTGCTGCCGCAGATCAACGCCGTGGTGTCGATGAGCGACAATTTCAATCCGCCTGTGTCGGTAACCGACGGCTCTGCATACGGCAATCCGTACAACGTGACGAAGACACTGCAGTATAACGCCTCGGCAGGACTGCAGCTCCAGATGCCGCTCTACAACCAGACGCTGCTCACGGCGCTCGACATCACGAAGATGATGGACCGCATCAACCGCCTCGGCTACGACAAGGCGCGCAACGATCTCATGGAGCAGATAGCCAAGATGTACTATCTCGCGCAGAGCACAGCCGAGCAGATAGCCATCGTCAGGGCCAACATCACGCGGCTGGAGGAGCTGAAGAACATCACCGTGGCATTCTTCGACAACGGCATGGCCATGGAGGTTGACGTCAAGAGAGTGAACATCAATCTGGAAAACCTTCAGGTGCAGCGCGACAACGCCGAGGCAATGCTCGTGCAGCAGATCAACATGCTGAAGTACGTAATCGACTATCCTGCCGACAAGGACATCGCGCTGACGCCCGTGGATGCCTCGAGTGTTGAGGCCGTCGAGCTGTCGGGACTTTGCGAGTCGCTGCCCGAACTGCAGCTGTTGCAGCGTCAGGGCGAGCTGTCGGAGAAGCAGCAGAAGATGATTCAGCAGGGCTATCTGCCGTCACTCATGCTCACGGGCAACTTCACTTACTCTGCCTTCACCGACAAGTTCAGCAACTGGTTCCACTCAGGACCGTCTAACCACTGGTACAACTCATCAGGCCTGGGCATCACGCTGCGCGTTCCGGTGTTCGACGGACAGGAGAAACGCTCCAAGATACGCAAGGCAAAGCTCGACGCCGAGAACGCACGCCTGGCATACGACGACGCCCTTAAAGGTCTGCGCACGCAATATCTGAATGCCACCAACGACCTGATGAACAGTCGCCGCAACTTCACCAAGCAGCTCGACAACTACCGCCTGGCCGAGGATGTCTACACCGTAACCACCGACCGCTACCGCGAAGGCATCGCCTCTATGACCGAGGTGCTGCAGGACGAGATGCAGATGAGCGACGCGCAGAACAACTATGTAACGGCTCACTACAGCTACCGCCTGACCGCTCTGTCGCTGCTAAGGCTTACGGGACAGCTCGACTCGCTGCTGAAATAAGCCTGATGTCAGGTCAACACCATACATAACATCACATCAACATATATCAACAACTTTAAAATATACCACAATGGAAACCCAGAACAACAACATACAGCAGACCAGCACACACGCTCAGCAGGCAAAGAAACTTAGAAGACAGCGCACAAGACAAATCGTGGCAAGCATCTTCGGCATTGCAATCCTGGTGTGCGGAATAGTGAAAACGTCAATGATTTTTCTCGACTACAATAACACCGAGACAAGCAACGACGCTCAGATAGAGCAGTATATCTCGCCCGTAAACCTCCGTGCATCGGGCTATATCAAGCAGGTCTGCTTCACGGAGCATCAGAACGTTAAGAAAGGCGACACCCTCCTGATACTTGACGACCGCGAATACCGCATACGTGTGATGGAGGCCGAGGCTGCGCTTAAGGACGCCATAGCCGGTGCTTCGGTAGTAGGGCAGTCGCTGCAGACGTCAGAGGCTTCGGCATCGGTCTACGAGTCGTCTATCGCCGAGGTGAAAATCCGCCTGGCAAAGCTCGAGAAAGACCGCGCACGCTACAAGAACCTGCTGGAGCGCAACGCCGCAACGCCGATACAGCTGGAGCAGATTGAGACCGAATATGAAGCCACGAAGAAGAAACTCGACGGCCTTATCAGTCAGCAGAAGGCTGCCAAGTCGGGCGTAAGTGAGGTGTCTACGCGCCGCCAAAGCTCTGAAGCTGCCATAGAAAGGGCACGCGCCGCACTCGAGATGGCACGCCTTAACCTCTCTTACACGGTTGTAGTTGCTCCCTGCGACGGCAAGTTGGGACGCCGCACCGTTGAGGACGGACAGTATGTTTCGGCAGGACAGACGCTGACATACATCATGCCCGACACGCAGAAATGGGTGATAGCAAACTATAAGGAGACGCAGATTGAGAACCTGCACGTAGGTCAGGATGTTGTGCTTACAGTGGACGCAATGGACGGACGCGAGTTTAAGGGACGCATAACGGCCATCTCAGGCGCCACGGGAGCAAAGTATTCGCTCGTCCCGACGGACAATTCTGCCGGCAACTTCGTGAAGATTCGCCAGCGCGTTCCTGTCAGAATCGACTTCACAGGACTGTCAAAGGCCGATAACGAACGCCTTGCTGCCGGAATGATGGTGGTCGTAAAGGCCAAAAAGCAATGATAAAGCAGGAGATTGTTAATTAAGAATTTAGGATTAAGAATTAAGAAAATATGTCCTTTTTAATTAAGAATTGAGAATTAAGAATTAAGAAGACATGCTCACGGAGCATTCAACATAAAAAGTATTGAGCCATGGAACAAAATGTGATTAGCGTAAGTTATGGGGCAAAATACAAGAATTATCCGTTCTACAACTGGGTGCCCAAGCCGCTCGGAATTATCCTGCTGATACTTCTGTTCATACCTATCCTTACGGTGGGCGGCGTATATACCGCCAACAGCGGCGAGATGACGAGCGGACTGGGCATACAGTCGGAACACATACAGTTTGTCGGTTTCGTCACGTCTATAGGCATGGCGGCCTTCTCTCCCTTCTTTTATCAGCTGGTGTGCATACGCCGCGAGAAGATGATGTGCGTAGTGGGGTTCTCCCTTCTGTATCTTCTCAGCTATGTGTGTGCCGTCACCGACAGCATATTCGTGATGGCTCTGTGCAGCCTTATAATGGGTTTTCTGCGCATGGTGCTCATGATGGTCAATCTGTTTACGCTCATACGCTACGCCTTCGGCATGGAGGCAACGCGTAACATAACGCCGGGCAACGAGCCGGACGACGAGCAGGGATGGGACCGCCTGGACTCGGAGAAGAGCAAGAGCATGCCCATTATATACCTGTTCTTCATGATCCTGGGACAGCTCGGCACGTCGCTCACGGCATGGCTGGCATACGAATATCAGTGGCAGGACGTCTACTACTACATGATGGGCATGACGCTCGTGGCAATACTTGTGGTGCTTGTAACGATGCCTTACCACGCATACAACGGACGCCGCTTTCCGATAACGTTCCGTAAGTTTGGCAACGTGGCCGTGTTCAGCTCTATGATGACCTGCGGAATATATGTGCTGGTCTACGGCAAGACGCTCGACTGGTTTGCCGACCCTACCATCGTGCGCTCCACGATACTCACCGTTGTGTTTGCCGCAGTGTTCTTCTACATGGAGTGGTCGCACCGCTCGCCCTATTTCCTTATGGAAGTGTTCCGCCTGCGGACGATAAACATGGGCATAGTGCTGTTCCTTCTGCTCATGGTATTCAACACAAGTTCGATGTTTGTCAACGTGTTTACCGGCATAGGCATGGAGATAGACAACTGGCAGAACGCTGCGCTGGGCAACTGGAGCATGCTTGGCTACTTCATAGGAGCCGTGATAGCTATAATCCTCGGCTCGCGCAACGTCAAGCTGAAGTATCTCTTCGGCCTCGGATTTCTGCTCATCGGAGTGTCTGCCCTGTTCATGTATTTCGAGGTGCAGACGGCCGGACTTTATGAAAGGATGAAGTATCCTGTGATTATACGCTCAACAGGCATGATGCTTATATACTCTCTCACGGCCGTATACGCCAACCAGCGCATGCCCTACAAGTATCTTTCCACATGGATATGCATCATGCTCAGCGTGCGCATGGTTATCGGTCCGGGCATAGGTTCGGCACTATATTCGAACGTGCTTCAGCATCGTCAGCAGCATTATGTTACGATGTTTGCGCAGGATGTCGACCGCACCGACACGCAGACGGCTTCATCCTACGACCAGACCCTGCAGGGAATGCGCTGGCAGGGGCGCAGCGAGACCGAGGCAGAGAACATGGCTGCCATGTCGGCAAAGGGCAAAGTGCAGGTGCAGGCCACGCTGTCGGCTGTCAAGGAGATGTCGGGATGGACCTTCTACGGCTGTATTATCTCAATGCTCTTCGTACTCATTTATCCATATAAGAAGAGGAAATTATCTGCTTGGCGCGACTGACGGTCGGCCAAGTCAGATAATTTTATTAACTTAGCGGCCGTAAAACATCTGCCGCTATGGAAAAGACTACAGACGAAAAGGCTTCGGAACGGCTTGCCGCATTGCAGCATGACATAGCCTGTATGGCCGACGTGTGCTCGTCGGGGGGCGTGGTCAACGACCTGCCCGGGCGCATGACGGAGGGCTTCAGCAACTTCGGCATAGGCCTGATAGTATGCCACGAAGGCGAGTTTGAGTTCACCCTGTCGGGCCGCACCCATAAGGCCTGCCGGGGCGAAACCGTGTTTATACCCGAAGGGGCGTTCTTCAGCGTGGAGAGAAAGTCGGAGACGCTGCGCCTTAGCGTCATTGTCTATAAGACGGCTCCTATACGCTATCTGGTCGGTACGATGGTGCAGTCGGTGCAGCTCTACGCCCGTCTGTCGCCCGATCTGCCCTGCGTGTGGAGCACCGGATGCGAAGACGACATAGCGGGATATATCTCGCTGATAGGCAGCGGCGAGCCGCAGGCCGACGACCTCTTTGCCGTGAGCGAGCGCAAGATGCTCCTTCTGTCGCTCACTTACCGTCTGTGCATGGTGTTCAGCCGCAAGTATTTTGCCGACGGCTCTCACAACGCGCGGCGCACGGAGGTGTTCTTGAAGCTAATCCAGCTCATCGGCCGCCACTATATGGCAGAGCGCGGAGTGGCGTTCTATGCCGACAAGCTGTGCCTCTCGCCCAAATATCTGTCGGAGCTGTCTAAGGCGGTGTGCGGATACACCGTCCAGGAACTTGTCTTCAAGGCGATAACGCGCAAGGCTATGTCGCTGCTCGACAGCACGGGAAAGACCGTTGCCGAGATTGCCGACGACTTCCATTTCCCCAATCCGTCAAGCTTCGGCACGTTTTTCCGCAAGCAGACGGGCATGTCGCCGCAGAAATACCGCGAGCGGATGTAACCTCTTGAATATCAATATGTTATAAATGACGTTGCAAAAGGCCGTCTTTTAGCCTCTAAAAGACCACATATTGCACGCTAAAAGGCCACCTTTTGCAATGCGAAAGGTGGCCTTTTAGAAAACATACCCTGTGGGGGGTGTGCCTGATGTCATGTTTTTTGATTTGCGCCTGTGGTCGGGCGGCGTTTTTGCCGCTGACCGTCTGGCGTCTGACAGCTATTTTATTATCTTCAAATTCTTGCCCGGTCTGTTGTAGCCGAAGCTCTCCTGCGGCATCTTGTTGTCGCTTACGGTGTAGCCGTCGGTGGCCTCGTCGAAGTAGATGCAGAAGGCTCTGCTGTTGGTTGCATACGGGGCAGGGTGGGGCATGCTTATCGTGTTGCCGCTGATAACTGAGCCGGGCTGGTTAGACAGCGTGTAGATGCCGCCTGCGTCGTACAGCTGGCGGGCGTAGTCGGTAACGGTGTTGCCGGTTATGCGGTTGTTGCGCATGCCGCTCTCGAGCGGCGTCCAGCCCCAGCCCACGCAGATGCCCGAGTAGTTTACGTGCGAAACCTCGTTGCCGCTTATCTCCGTGTCTCTCACATATCCTGCGCTCACGGCGCCGCATCCCCAGTCTTCGTTGGCAGCGTCGGTTATCGTGTTGCGCTCAATGGTCAGTCTGTTGCACATGTCGCTGCCTATTGCCGGCGTGTAGGGTATGTGCGTCTCGAAGCCCTGCTCGCCAAACCAGCCCGCCATTATGGCCGTTCCGCCTATGTCGGTGAAGGTGCATCCGGTGATGTCCGACGAGCTTACGGCGTATGCCAGGTCGACGGCTGTGGCGCCGGTGTGGCTGAACGTGCACGAGCTGAAGCCTATGCTGTCGGCAAACTGCGCCGTCACGGCTGCCTCTGGGCGCGCTATCCATGCCTGGTTTTCAAGCTCCGCCTTGTGGAACAGGCCCGGTTCGGCCAGCTTGTAGCCGTCTATGAAGCGGAAGCCTCCTTGCAGGGTGACGTGCCCCTCGTACAGCGGGCGGCGCCATGCGGAGTGCTCGAAGGCTATGTTCTCAAACCTTATGTTGCTCACGTGGCGCTCGCGCGTGCCGCCGATGGTCAGCAGCGTCTCGAGCACGGGCACCGTGATGTCCATCGTGTTGGGGTCCTTGCCGTCCTCGGGATAATAGTATATGCGGCCCGAAGGATAGTCCTGATACCACTCTCCCGGCTCGTCGAGCAGTTCGGCGGCGTTGCAAAGGAAGAACGAAGAGCTGCCGCGCTCGCCGTCTATCACGGGTTGAGGCCACGGATGGGCAAACTCTATCTGGCTTTCGGGCTGATGAAACCACACCTTTGTCAGTCCGTTGCCCATGTCTTTCATCTCTCTTACACGCAATATGGCTATCGCCCAGCGCTGATGCACGGTCATTTCGAGCTGCCGTGCGTGGCTCAGGTCGATTTTGGGCGTGGGTATCGTTATGCTCTCGTCGGTGGTATTGAATGCCTTCATGCGCTCCATAACGCCATAGGCAAACTGCGACGCGCGCACGGCCTTGCGTCCGTCGGCCCACAACTGGCGCGTCTCCACAATGCGGTTGCCCGCCATCGGAGCATCGGCCACCCACACCTTGCCCCTCACTCCGGCAGGAAGCCGCGGGTCGTCGCAGCCCTTGCGCCAGCCTTTCACCTCAGTTCCGCCGCTGATTACTGCCCTCTCGCCGTCGGCTGAGCGTATTATCGTGGGGCTATTGGCCGTTCCGCTGTCCTCGGGACGTATGAACAGGGGCTTGTACAGGCGATAAACGCCGCCGCTCATGATGATGTTTATGCCCCCCTCGGCGTTCCTTGAGCCGAGCCGGCGCCACTCTCTTGCCTGCTTAAGTGCCTGCTCGAGCGTCTTCAGCGGCGCCTCACGGGTGCCTGCTGCCTTGTCGTTGCCGGCGGTTGATGACACGAATATGTCGCCTGCCGGTGCCGTGAGGTGGCAGCAGAGGGCGGCTATTACGGTAAAAAACAATTTCTTCATGATTTGATTTATTAGATAAAGGTAATTTAAGATACGTCTGTCCGTCCTGCCCGTGATGTCTGTCGGGCCGCAGGCCGGTTATCTCTGCAAATGTAAGAAAAATCGCCTTAACGGCAAAAACTTTGCTCCCTAATTGCGCATATTGGGCCTTCCGTATGTCGTGATACACGGTTATAAAAGAATGCGGCGAGGGTTTTGTGCCCCCGCCGCCTCTTAGGTAAATGATAAAGTTTAAGGTATTGTTGTTATTTCTTTTTCTTTCTTACGGCCCATCCTTCCTCGCTGAAGTCGGGTTCGTCGCCCACCAGCTTGGCGTTGTCGCGCTTGAAGAACTGCCGCCAGTCGTCGTTTATGCTGCTGTCGGCCTTCGGTGCCTTGGCCTTTTTCTTCTTCTTGGGGCTTTCTTCAGCCTCTCTTGCACGGCGCTTCGACTTCTTCTCAAATCTCTCGAAGCCTCCGTCCTTAGGCTCTCTGCGCTTTCTGCTGCGGCCTTTTCCGCCCTCGTCGGCGTCGTTGCAGCGCACGTCGCGTCCCTTGTATGTAGTTCCGTCGAGTGCGTCCATCACCTTCTCTGCGTCCTCTTCAGGCACTTCGATGTACGACATCTTGCTCAGCAGGTCGATGTTGCCCACCTCCTGGCGTCCCTTCATGTGCTTGTTGATAAACTGCATGATCTCTCCGGGATAGAATCCGTCGGCCTTTCCCAGGTTGATAAACAGGCGGCGGTAGCCCTCTTCGGCCTTGCGGGTGCGCTTGCGGGCGTCGTCCTTGCGGTCTTTCTTGCGGCTTTCGCCCTGCACCTGCACCTTTCCGATTTCGGGAGCGTCGGCATAATAGGCAAGGAACTTGCCGAACTCAACGCTCACAATCTTCTTTATGAGGTCTTCTTTGTCGATGTATTCAAAGTAGCGGTTGATGTCTTCCATGAACGGAGCTATCTCTTCCTCGTTCACGTCGGTCTTGACTATCTGGTCCATCACCTTATAGAGCTGCTTCTTGCATATCTCCTGAGCCGACGGCATGACGCCTTCTACAAACTTCTTGCCGATGGTTTTCTCTATGGCTCGCATCTTTGAGCGCTCGCGAGAGTGGATTATTGATATCGAAGTGCCCTTCTTTCCGGCGCGTCCTGTTCGTCCGCTGCGGTGAGTGTAGCTCTCAATATCGTCGGGCAGACCGAAGTTGATGACGTGCGTAAGGTCGTCCACGTCGAGTCCGCGGGCAGCCACGTCGGTGGCCACGAGCAGCTGGGTCATGTGCTGGCGGAACTTCTGCATGGTGAGGTCGCGCTGCTGCTGCGACAGGTCTCCGTGCAGAGATTCGGCGTTATAGCCGTCGTGTATCAGCTTGTCGGCTATCTCCTGCGTCTCGCGTTTTGTGCGGCAGAAGATTATGGCGAATATTTTCGGGAAGTAGTCTACCACGCGTTTCAGTGCCAGATACTTGTCCTTGGCGTTCACCATGTAGTATATGTGGTTTACGTGCTCGGCTCCTTCGTTGCGGCTTCCCACCACAATCTCCTTCGGGTCGTGCAGGTAGTTGCGTGCAATCTTCTCTATTTCCTTGCTCATCGTGGCCGAGAAGAGCAGCGTGTTGCGGTCCTCGGGCACGCCTTCGAGTATCTCGTCGATGCTTTCAGAGAAGCCCATGTTGAGCATTTCGTCGGCTTCGTCGAGCACAACGTTCCTCACGGCGTCGAGCTTTGCCACTCCGCGGTTCATCAGGTCGATAAGTCGGCCGGGCGTGGCCACTATTATCTGTGCCCCGTGGCGCAGCGACTTTATCTGGTTTTCGATAGAAGTGCCGCCGTATACGGGTACGATGTTGATGCCGTCGATGTATTTGGCAAAGTCCTTCAGGTCGTCGGCTATCTGCAGGCACAGCTCCCTGGTGGGACTGAGGATGAGCGCCTGTGTCTGACGCACACGCGAGTCGGTGCGCTGCAGCACCGGAATGCCGAACGCGGCCGTCTTGCCCGTGCCCGTCTGGGCCAGCGCAATTACGTCGTTTCTGTTACCAAGTAAATAGGGGATTACTTCTTCCTGTACGGGCATGGGATGTTCAAAGCCCAGCTCCTCAATAGCGCGGCGAATCTCTTCGCTTACGCCTAATTCTTCAAATGTCTTCAAATTAATTATAATTAATGCGGTGCAAAGATAGTGCAAAATAGTATGTTTTGCAAAATAAAAAGAATAAAAAGCGTATTTTTATGGTTGACTTTTTGGCTGTTCGTGGTGTTTATGTGCTTTTCTGTCGCATGTCTTGCGTCGGATGTTGTGGTGTGCTATTATGTTATAATAATTTGATTGTTGTCGTGATTTGTGTGTGTTAGAATAATTTTTTTGTAATTTTGCACATTATGAAGATAGCAGTTTTTTGTTCGGCAAATTCAAATCTCGACCCTGACTTCTTCAAAATGACCGAAGAACTGGGGCGATGGATGGCCGAAAACGGGCATACGCTGGTGTTCGGCGGATGCAACCTGGGACTTATGGAGTGTGTGGCGAAGGCCGTGCATGATGCAGGCGGCACTACGATAGGCGTGGTGCCGATGATTATAGAGAAGGGCGGAAAGGTGTCCGACCATGTTGACGTGAAGATGATGTGCGACAACCTGAGCGACCGCAAGGACCTCATGCTGGCTCAGTGTGACGTTGCCGTGGCGCTGCCGGGCGGCGTGGGCACGCTCGACGAGATATTCACCATCGCTGCGTCGGCGTCTATCGGATATCACAGCAAGCCCGTGATACTCTACAACATGAAGGGCTTCTGGAACTCTCTCCTTGCCATGCTCGACGACCTTAAGGCCAAGGGCGTGATACGCAGCGGCTTCGACAAGACGCTCATGACGGCCGATAGCATGGACGAGCTGAAGGCGCTGCTAACACGCTGACAGTCAGACGCTTTCCAAAAGGCCACGTTTTAGCTCCTAAAAGGTGCTCTTTTAGCGTGCAATATGTGCCCTTTTAGAGGCTAAAACGTGGTCTTTTGCAAATCGGTATGTATCGTGCCGATTTCAGACGGGTATCGTCAGGCGTTCCGATATCGGTTAAGGCATAAATTAAAAGGCATTTTTCCGCAAGCGGAAAGATGCCTTTTGTTTTTCTTTCAGATATATTCCGTTATTCCGCCGGTGCGTTGTCCGCAGCCGTTGCGGCTACCTTTCTGTTCGGCTTGAACATCTTGTCGATAACCAGCGCTATGGCTCCGTCGCCCGTAACGTTGCATGCCGTGCCGAAGCTGTCCATGGCAATGTAGAGCGCAATCATCAGAGCCTGCTGCTCGGTGTTGAACCCCAGTATAGAGGCGAGCGGTCCGAGCGCCGCCATGATGCTTCCTCCCGGCACTCCCGGAGCTGCCACCATCACTATGCCGAGCATCATTATGAAGTGTATGAACACGGGCAGCGAGTGGGGTATGCCCTCAAGCATGCACAGCGTAAGCGCGCAGGCCGTAATCTTCAGCGTAGAGCCTGACATGTGGATTGTGGCGCACAGAGGCACCACGAACGACGCAATGTCGTTCCTGACGCCGTTCTTCAGCGTCTGGCGCAGCGACACCGGTATTGTTGCGGCCGACGACGACGTGCCGAGAGCGGTGAAGTAGGCAGGCAGCATGTTGATGAGCAGCCTCAGAGGGTTGCGCCTTACGATGGCTCCCGCTATGACATACTGGTAAAGAAGTACAAAGATGTGGAGCGCGAAGATTACAACTATAATCTTGGCAAACACCGTCATGATGCGCATGGCGTCGCCCTTCATCGTCATATCAAGGAATATGCCGAAGATAAAGAGCGGCAACAGCGGAACCACCGCCACGGCTATGGTCTTGGTGATTACCTCCTTCAGCTCCATGAAGGCATTTTTCAGAGTGGGCGTGTTGCTGTAGGCTATGCACAGGCCCATGAGAAACGAGAACACCAGTGCGCTCATGACGTCGGCCATTGGCGGTATGGTTATCTCGAAGTAAGGAGCAGTTCCCTCCGGCTTCACAACGGAACTGAAGTCGGAAACCGACGAAATCATCGACGGGAATAGGCTTGTTCCCACGCCATACGACAGCACTCCCGTGAGCACCGTGTCGGCGTATGCTATGGCTACCGTGGCCAGCAGCAGCTTGCCCGCGCCCTTGCCGATGTCGGCAATGGCAGGAGTAACCAGGCCGATGATTATCAGCGGAATGACAAAGTTGAGAAACTGGCTGAACACAGCGTTGAAGGTGACGAACACCCTTACTACCGGCAGGCTGAGCACATTGCCCAGCGCTATGCCAAGAGCTATCGCTATGATAACTCTTGGCAGCAGGCCCAGCTTTATCTTTTTCATTATCGGTCTTGTTTAAGCCTTTCAGCCATGGCGCGGCCCAGGGCCTCACACTGTGCGTAAGAGTCTTCTTTCAGACTCTGCTTCATCTCAACCGGAGTGCCCACAGCCTCAAACTTCAGCTTGGTTTCGTTCCAGTGGTGTATGCGCTCAACGGCCTTGCCGGCCCATGCGTAGCTTCCGAACCATCCGATATAGTGGCGGTTCTTGATGTCCTTGCCTGCTATCTCGCTCAGCAGAACCTCCATTTCGTGGTAAAGACCTGCGTTGTAGGTCGGTGCGCCCACGATGAGTGCGCGGTAGCGGAATATGTCGCGCAGTATGTAAGAGTGGTGAGTCTTCGACACGTTGTACATAACGATGTTCTTGATGCCTGCCTGGCTTGCCGCGCGTGCTATCACCTCGGCCATGCGTTCTGTGTTGCCGTACATCGTTCCGTAGCATATCACGATGCCTTCCTCGGTCTCATAGCGGCTCAGACGGTCGTATATGTCTATCACTTTGCTGATATGCTCGTGCCATACGGGGCCGTGCGTAGAGCAGATATAGTCGAGCTGCACTCCCTCAAGCTTCTTCAGGGCGTTCTGTACGGGCACTCCGTACTTGCCGACGATGTTCGAATAGTAGCGAACCATCTCGAGCCAGAACGTGTCGCAGTTGATGTCAGAGTCTATTATGCCGCCGTTCAGCGCGCCGAAGCAGCCGAACGCGTCGCCCGAGAAGAGCACGTTGCTCGTCGTGTCGAGCGTAACCATCGTCTCGGGCCAGTGAACCATAGGCGTCAGGACGAAGTTAAGCTCATGCCTTCCGAGGCTCAGCTTGCTGCCGTTCTTCACCTCCACCTCGTTGGTTGTTATGCCGTAGAAGCCTTCGATCATGCCGAACGTCTTCTTGTTGGCAACGATCTTTATCTCGGGATAATATTTTCTGATAAGCTCTATGGCGCCGCTGTGGTCGGGCTCCATGTGGTTTATCACCAGATAGTCTATCTTGCGGTTGCCTATCACCTCCTTGATGTTCTTGATATATGGCATGAAGAAGTCTACCTCGACTGTGTCGACGAGGCACACTTTCTCATCGACAATGAGGTAAGAGTTGTACGAAACTCCGTTAGGCAGCGGCCACAGGCCCTCGAAGAGCTCCTTGTTGCGGTCGTTGACGCCTACATAATAGATGTTGTCTTTAATCTCAATCATGGTTCAAATATATTTATTTGGTTTATTGTTATTCTTTTTTCATGGTATGGGCTGCCGCCTCCGGCTGTCGTGGCGGCGTGTCTATCCGGCCTGTAGGGCCTCCTTGCGCATGGCCTCGCCAAACTCCTTGTCGATAGAGTTGTCTATGCTCTTGCAGCAGTTGGCCGAGAACTTCTGTGCACATTCAATCACCTTGTCCCACAGTTCCTCGCCGAGGCCGCGGTCGATGACGTCGCGCGTCACTCCGTAGCGCATCATTCCGTACACTAGTCCGGCGTTGAAGTTGTCGCCGGCGCCTATCGTGCTCACCGTGCTGGTGGCCGTAACGGGGTAGCTCTTCCTGAATCCGCCCTCGGCATGGAGCTCTACCGGCTGCGCGCCGTTGGTGTAGATGAACTTCTTGCAGTAGAAAGAAATCTCCGAGTTGTACACTTTGTCGGATGTCTCCATCTTGTACATCACCTTGAAGTCGTCGTGGCTGCCGCGCACGATGTCGGCATATTCAAAGTTCTCGAGTATGTTCGGCGTGAGCTTCATCACCTCGTTGGCGTGCGACGACCTGAAGTTTACGTCGTAATATATTATCGCCCCGTTGCTGCGCGCATGGTTCATGAGTGCTGCCACCTGCGGCCTTATCACGGGATTGACGGCATAGTAGGAGCCGAGCATGACGATGTCGTCGCGGTTGATCTCAGGACATATGTAGTCGAGACGGTCGTGCGGGTGGTCTTTATAGAAGATATATTCTGCGTCGTTGTTGTCGTTGAGAAACGCGAGCGACACGGGCGACTTGCTGCCCTTGAACATGTTGACGTTAGAGGCGTCAACTCCGTTTTCCTTAAGGAAGTCGACCGTGCGCCGGCCTATGCGGTCGTCGCCCACCTCGCTGATAAAGGCTGAGGGCACGCCGGCACGTCCGAGCGATATTATGCCGTTGTAGACCGAGCCTCCCGGCACGGCGCTCACCGGACGTTCGTTCTTGAAAATGATGTCAAGCACGGTTTCACCTATTCCTATAACTTTCCTCATCTGTTTTAGTTTTGACATTTTCGGGCTGCTGCCTGTGCGCCTCCTGCCGTCCGCCTTGCCGCAGGCTGTTGTGCCGCCGGCGGCTGATGGTCCTGCGGACTGAGGCCTCCGGCTGTTGCGGTGCGGGCATGCGGCGCTGTGCGCGGCGTGCGCCCTGTTGATATAATTAGCTGCAAATATCCGAATTTTTTATTAAATAACAAACTAAAAAGTTGTATTTTTGCACAATGGATTTTGAGCTTTAATAAAAGATACAAATGCAATATAATACATCTACTTTGGCCAACGGCCTCAGGATTATCCACCTGCCGTCGGCCTCGCCCGTGGTTTATTGCGGCTACGGCATATGTGCCGGCACGCGCGACGAGCAGCCCGGAGAGGAAGGCATCGCCCACTTCTGCGAGCACACCACGTTCAAGGGCACCGCAAGGCGCACCTCAATACAGATACTGAACCGGCTGGAGAAGGTGGGAGGCGACCTCAACGCCTTCACCAACAAGGAGGACACGGTGTTCTATGCGGCACTGCTGAAGGAGCACATCGCAAGGGCTGTCGACCTGCTTACCGACATGGTGTTCCACAGCACATATCCGCAGGCAGAGATTGACAAGGAGATTGAGGTGATATGCGACGAGATAGAATGTTACAACGACTCGCCTGCCGAACTGATTTATGACGAGTTTGAGAACGCCATATTCAGCGGACATCCGCTCGGACACAACATCCTGGGCAGGGCAGAGCGCCTGCGCGAATATACAACGGACAACGCGCTGAGCTTCACGCGCCGCTTCTACCGTCCCGAGAATGCCGTGTTCTTCGCCTACGGCGACATCAGTTTCAGCCGTCTTGTCAGACTGCTCGAGATGGCCACGGCCGACTTTCCGCCGTGCAGTCCGCTCGTAGACAGCGTGCCAAAGGGCGTCCTGCCCGAATATAACCCGCAGGAACTGCTCCGCCATAAGAACACTCATCAGGCTCACGTGATGATAGGCAACCGTGCCTACAGCGTGCACGACAACAGGCGCATGGCCCTGTATCTGCTCAACAACATACTCGGCGGACCGGGCATGAACGCCCGTCTGAACATAGCCTTGCGCGAGAAGCACGGACTGGTGTACACCGTAGACAGCTCGATGGTGAGCTATTCAGACACCGGAATGTGGTGTGCCTACTTCGGCTGCGACCCTAAGGACGTGAAGAAATGCCGCCGCCTCGTGATGCGCGAGCTCGACCGCATGGCGCAGAAACCCATGTCGGCAGCGCAGCTTGCAGCCGCCAAGAGGCAGATAAAGGGACAGATAGGCGTGGCGTGCGACAACCGCGAGAGCTTCGCCCTCGACTTCGCGAAGAGCTTCCTGCACTATGGCTGGGAGAAAGACGTAACGGCGCTGATGAGCCAGATAGACCGTCTGACCGCCGAAGAGCTGCAGGCCGTGGCAGCCGAGGTGTTCTGCAAGGACAAGCTCACGGCGCTTACATTCGTCTGATTCGCGCCGGTCTCATCGCAGTTTGTCGTGTTTACGTAACACCTTGACATACAATAGTTTACATGGAGCGTTGACTCCGCTTTCCAAAAGGCCACCTTTTAGCTTGCAAAAGGTGGCCTTTTGTCGTCTGAAAGACGGCCTTTTACAATGCAAAAGCATACCTTTCAGAAATCGCCCCGCATACAGCCGTCTGCCGGTTGAGCGCAGGCGGCATAAAATCAGACGTGCAGCCCTTATGTATAGACAAATGTCCTATTTGTCGCAAAAGATGGAATAAAACTTTATTTAATCAAAAAGTTTAGTATAAAAGGTGTAATTTTTGTTAAAATAATTTGGCGTACATTGATTTTTGGAATATCTTTGCAAGATATTAAATCATACCCGTATCATAAATGAAGTTCACCAATATACTTCTGACAATCGCCGTATGCAGCTCGTTGACATCCTGCTTTAAGGACGAGCCGCTCAACGCTGAATGCGACATCGAGCAGGCATACGTACACACAGACAATCCTTCAGACATATTTTTCGCGCCCAGCGACACGCTGGTAAACGTGCTTTCAGATGCTAATAACATCGTTTTTGAAATTAAAGAGGGCGCAGATGTATCTGCAATGGCGCCGATATTTCATATAACCGAAGGCGCAAAGATTGAGCCGGCAAGCGGTTCGGTGCACGATTTCAGCGACGAAAAGGAAGTAACTTATAAGGTTACGTCTGAAGACGGTAATTGGAGCCGTGTTTACAACGTGTCATTTAGGCTTACGGAATCGCCAAACAAGTTTGATTTTGAGAACATAAGGCTTGTAGACGGCAGTGCCGGCGGTCAGTTCTATGAATGGAGCGACCTTTCAAAGTCTGGCGGCTGGATGGGTAATTGGGCAACAGGAAACCCCGGATTTAATTTAAGTGCACAGTTTATTGGCGGCTCAATACCGCCGGAAAACTATCCCTCCTCACCAATAACCGATGGATATAAGGGAAAGGGCGTTAAACTTGAGACGATGAGCACCGGCAGTTTCGGTTCAATGGTCAATATGGGTATAGCTGCAGGAAATCTCTATATAGGAGAATTTGATGCGAGTAAGGCACTCAGTGGAACTGACGGTGCATTGCAGGCAACAAGTTTCGGGCGCACATTTGATAAAGTTCCGTTAAAGCTGACAGGATGGTATAAATATAAATCTGGCGGCGAATGCGTTGACGGAAAAAGGAAACCGATACCGGGAACCTATGACAAAGGCGATATATATGCTGTAATATACAGAAATCATGACAACAATAATAAGGCCATAACGCTCCATGGCGACGATGTGTTGACAAGTCCTTATATTGTAGCAATTGCCCGCGTGCCGGAAGTTAAAGATACACAAGAGTGGACATCGTTTGATGTTGACTTTGAATATCGTTCGGAGATAGACAAGCAACTACTTGCTGACCATGGATATAACCTAAGTGTGGTATTCACATCAAGTATCGAGGGAGCGTCATTTAAGGGTGCATTAGGCAGCACGCTTATAGTTGACGAAGTTGAAGTGGTCTGCGAAGAAACAACCGAATAGTCATGAAGAAAACGTTTATCACATTAGTCCTGACCGTCCTTACGGCCTCTGCGGCCTTCGGAGCAGGCATATTCGACAATCTTGTTTACAACCTGCGCTTCGGCTACAGCGTGGGAGGCACAGCCCCCATAGGCATGCCGGCGACGATAAGAAGCCTCGACAGCTACAAGCTCGAGCCCAACTTCTCGCTCGGACTGGGCATATACAAGCCCCTGTCAGACAAGTGGGGACTCACCACCGGACTGCATCTTGAGAACAAGGGAATGAACATCGACGCCACCGTCAAGAACTATCACATGGCCATCGTGAGGGGAGGACAGAGGCTAGAGGGCCAGTTTACCGGCCACAACGCTTCCGAGGTGGAGATGTGGATGCTCACACTTCCGCTGCAGGCAACCTACGCCCTTAACAGCAACCTGCACCTGAAGCTCGGTCCCTATCTGTCTTACGTCAGGTCGCACTCCTTCCGCGGATATGCCTACGACGGCTACCTGCGTGTCGGCGACCCCACCGGAGCAAAGGTGGAGCTTGGCTCTGACGAGGGCAGCCGCGGCACTTACGACTTCAGCGACGACATGCGCTCATGGCAGCTTGGCATGATGCTCGGCGCCGAATGGTACTTCCACAAGCAGTGGGGAGCCTTTGCCGACGTCTCATGGGGATTCACCGGAATATTCAGAAAGCACTTCGATACAATCGAACAGACGCTTTACCCGATTTACGGAACAATAGGTGTTTCATATAAAATAAAGTAACATAATAACAAAACAAGGAAAAAGATGAAGAAAATTTTTACTATTATTGCGCTCCTCGCACTCACTCTTACAGCAGGAGCTAAGGATTTTACCGACCAGCTTTCAATCTCTTTGGGCAGCGGCGAACCTACAATATCTGAATCAACAATATCTGTTGAGGAAGTAGAAGGCTCTGACGGACTCTACAACATCACTCTGAAGAACTTCTCTTTCGGTCCGTTGAACCTCGGCGACATCAAGGTTGAGAACGTAAAGGGCAACGATGAGGAGCCAAGCGGATACACATGGTTTGAAGAGACAAAGGCTTCTGTAAAAGTAAACATAGGAGTTCCTGTTACAGCTGAGGTTACTGTCAACGAAGGCAGCTACATGCATGGCGACAAACTCTACATGACAATGACAATATCTGCTGTCGGAATGAATATCTCTGCTGTGTTCGGAACACCCGAAAGCCAGGCTAAGAGCTATACAGACAACCTCGTTGTTACAGTTATGGGCAGCACAATGCCGGCTCAGCAGGCTACAATCGAAGTTACAAAGCAGTCAAACGGCAAATACACTCTTGCTCTGAAGAACTTCGAGCTTACAGGAGTTATGGCTGTAGGTACTGTTGAAATGACAGACGTTGACGCCGTTGAGGAAGACGGAGTTGTTAAACTCAGCACCAAGCAGACCGTAACTATCAAGGCCGGCGACGATCCTGAGGTTAACTGGGCACTTAAAGGCGTACCTGTAGACGTTGACATGACAGCTGATATGACTGACGACAAGCTGAAAGCCGACATCAATATTCTGTATTCAATTCCAGGTGTTATGGACATGGATATCAATGTTAAGTTCGGTTATGAGTCAGCAGGCATCAGCGCTCCTGTAACCAACAGCGGCGTTGAAGCTGTATACGACATCAACGGAAACAAGCTGAACGGCATGAAGAAGGGTCTCAACATCCTGAAGAAGGCCGACGGAACAACCGTTAAGGTTATCAAGAAATAAGGACGTGCGACAATGATTTGCGCCGCTGAAGGCGCAGACTTACGGCGCTTAAAGATAAAAATCCCGTACAGGAAACATCTTGTACGGGATTTTTTCGTATCTTTGTATTGCGCTGAAATGGGCGCAAAGGCCGCACAAAGGCCTGCAACCGACTAAGAACTGCATAAAAAACACGCTTATGGAAAAGCTTCTTCATTATGTATGGAAGCACAAGATGTTTCCCGTAAGGCCGCTCCTTACCACCACGGGCGAGAGCGTTGAGGTGATAGACGCAGGTCTGCCCAACACCAACGCTGGGCCCGACTTCTTCAACGCGAAGGTCAGAATTGGCGGCACTATGTGGGTTGGAAACATCGAGATACACGACAAGGCATCCGACTGGTATGCTCACGGACACGACAAAGACAAGGCCTACGACAACGTTGTGCTGCATGTGGCTGCCGAAACGGGGCAGGACATCATAACGTCCGACGGCCGCAAGGTGGCGCAGATAAGGCTCGACGTGCCGCAGGAGGTTAGCCGCAACTATGACGAACTTATCACCACCGACCATTATCCGCCATGCTACGCCATCATATCGCAGCTAAGCCGGCTCACGGTTCACAGCTGGATGAGCCGCCTGCAGGCCGAACGGCTGGAGCAGAAGACCGACGCCATAAGGCAGAGGGCCGACAGGTGCGGCGGCTCATGGGAGTCGGCGCTCTTCGTAACGATGGCGCGCAACTACGGATTCGGCGTCAACGGCGACGCATTTGAGGCGTGGGCAATGAGCGTTCCGCTGCAGAGCGTGGCTCATCACCGCGACGACCTGTTCCAGATAGAGGCAATATTCATGGGACAGGCAGGTCTGCTTGAGTATGACACCATACCCGAACCTTATCGCAACGACGCCATGAAGGAGGGCTATTTCGACCGTCTGCGCAAGGAATATCAGTATATGGCGCATAAGTTCGGCCTTACTCCCATCGACGCCGGCATGTGGAAGTTTCTCAGGATGAGGCCCCAGAACTTTCCTCACATACGCATATCGCAGCTGGCACAGCTCTATCATTCGCGCCAAAGCGACCTGAGCCGCCTTGCCGAGTGTACATCGGTTGAGCAGCTTAAAGCCCTGCTGCGCACCAGGGTTACGCCTTACTGGGAGACTCACTACACCTTCGGCAGCACGAGCGTTAAGAACCGCAAGAGTATTTCCGACCCGTCGCTCAATCTGCTCATCATCAACACCGCCGTGCCCATGCTCTTTGCCTACGGCCGCCACCGCCACGACGAAGCCCTGTGCAGCCGCGCGTTCAGTCTGCTCAGTGAGCTGCGTGCCGAAAACAACCATATAGTAAGGCTGTGGGAGCAGTGCGGACTGAAGGCCGAAAACGCCGGAGACAGTCAGGCGCTGATACAACTGAAGAAGGAATACTGCGACAAGAAGGACTGCCTTAGATGCCGCATAGGATACGAATATCTGAAGACAAAGCGCTGACAGGACAACAGAAATGTGCCTTTTTATCGCAATCCGTGCCATATAAAACGGCATATCAGAAGCCGGATAGATGCCGATTTTACGGCCATTTGTAACCTCTTGATTATCAACATGATACAAACGGCTTTCTAAAAGGCCATGTTTTAGGCTCCAAAAGGTGCCATTTCATCGTGTAAAAGGTGCCCTTTCGCAAGCCAAAAGGCCACCTTTCAGAAAACGCCCCGTCATGCCCCATACAACAAGGGCATAAACCTGACTAAGAAACTGCCGTGAAGACAAAACAAATCTTTTAGCACAAAAAAACAGAAAATAATACGGAAAAAGCCTTATCTTTGCATCCATTATGGAATATATATTCACCACACGAATGATGGTTCGCGACTATGAGTGCGACATCGAAGGCATTGTGAACAACGCAAACTATCTGCACTACACCGAGCACACGCGCCACCTCTTTCTGAAAGAGTGCGGACTCAGCTTCGCCGAGATGCACCGCAAGGGCGTCGACGCCGTCGTGGCCCGCATGAACCTGCAGTATAAGACGCCGCTGAGATGCGACGACGAGTTTATATCATGCCTCAACCTCAAGAAGGAAGGCTTGCGATATGTGTTCTATCAGGACATCTACCGCGCCTCTGACAACAAGATATGCTTCAAGGGCGTGATAGACCTTGTATGCCTGGTGAACGGCAAGCTGGCCAACAGCAAGGAGTATGACGAGGCTTTCAGCCGCTGGCTTTAGGCAGCAGCGGCCACAGGCGCATGCGCCTAAAGCCCCCACATCACTCCCATAAGCCCCATAAATCCCGTCCCTCCAATCCTCAAAAAACATCCCCGCCATGCACGAACAAGAGATATTAAACATGCTTACGCTCAGCAGAATCAGCTATTTTAATTCTGCCGAGATAACCGCATTGTGGCGCAAGGCGGGCAGCGCTACGGCCATTATGGACAACCGCCGCAACATATTCGGCCTGATGCCAGACTGCAACCGCCGCACTGCCGAGGCGCTGGCCGACACGGCTGAGGCAGAGGCAAGGGCAGAGAGCGAGATTGAGTTTGCGGCACGTAACGGCATAAGCATATTGTGCATGGGCAGCGAAGACTATCCGCAGCGGCTGAAGGAGTGCATCGACGCCCCGCTCGTGCTGTTCTATAAGGGCACGGCAAGGCTCAACCGCATGCGCGTAATCAACATCGTCGGCACGCGCCACTGCACCGCCTACGGGCAAGACTGCATACACAGCTTTGTTAAAGACCTGTCTGCGATGTGCCCCGACGTGCTCATTGTAAGCGGACTGGCATACGGAGTGGACATCTGCGCGCACCGCGAGGCTTTGGCAAACGGACTCGACACGGTGGCCGTACTGGCTCACGGATTAGACTATCTCTATCCGCCACGCCACCGCGACACGGCCGACAAGATGCTCACTCAGGGCGGACTGCTCACCGAGTTCTTCTCAAACACCAATGCCGATAAGCTCAACTTTCTGCGCCGCAACCGCATTGTGGCAGGCATGTCCGACGCCACGGTGCTGATAGAGAGTGCCGCCCACGGCGGCGGACTTGTAACGGCGCGCATTGCCAACGGCTACAGCCGCGACGTGTTTGCCTTTCCCGGTCGCACGGGTGACATGTATTCAGAAGGCTGCAACAACCTTATACGCGACAACAAGGCGGGCCTTATATGCGGTGCCGCCGACTTTATAAACGCCATGGGATGGCAGACCGACGCCCGTCTGGAGCAGGCTCGCCGCAACGGCATAGAGCGCACGCTCTTTCCCGTGCTTACTGCCGACGAGCAGGCCGTGGCCGATGCCTTGCAGAAGGAGAACGACCAGCAGGTAAATAGTCTGACCCTGACCTCCGGCATCCCCGTCAGCCGCCTCGCCGCCACCCTGTTCACGCTCGAGATGAAAGGCATGGTGAGGTGCATGGCAGGAGGAGTTTATCATTTAATTAATAACTGAAAATAGAAAAAACGTCAGGTAGTTAAAGGAGTTAAAGTAGTTATCGCTCACGCGGTGAGCTAGTAGTTAAAGTCAAATGCCTTGTGGCTTATCCCGTCATAAGTTTCATTATGTCCCATAAGTTCCACAAACACCAGCAGGACATTCGGCTTTAACTCCTAGCCGGCACAGCCGGCGATAACTCCTTTAACTACTAGCTCACCGCGTGAGCGATAACTACTTAAGACCAAACCATCAACCCTACACGCAATGAAAATAGGCAACATACAGTTTGGCGACCGGCCTTTGCTGCTGGCGCCGATGGAAGATGTAACCGACATAGGATTTCGCCGGCTGTGCAAACGCTACGGAGCGGCTATGGTATACACCGAGTTTGTCAGCGCCGAAGCACTGGTGCGCTCGGTTAAGAGCACCATGAACAAGCTCACAATAAGCGACGACGAGAGGCCCGTGGGCATCCAGATCTATGGCCGCGACGTGCCGCAGATGGTTGAGGCGGCAAAGATTGTTGAGGAGGCCGGCCCCGACCTGATAGACATCAACTTCGGTTGTCCTGTCAAGAAGGTGGCAGGCAAGGGAGCCGGAGCAGGCATGCTGCAGAACATTCCGCTGCTGCTCGACATAACACGCGAGGTGGTCAAGGCGGTGAAAGTGCCCGTAACGGTGAAGACAAGGCTCGGATGGAACAGCGACAACCTCATAATAACCGAGCTTGCCGAGCAGCTTCAGGACTGCGGAATACAGGCTCTGACGATACACGGACGCACAAGGGCGCAGATGTACACAGGTCAGGCAGACTGGACTCTGATAGGCGAAGTGAAGCGTAATCCGCGCATACACATCCCCATAATAGGCAACGGCGACATCACTACGCCCGAAGAGGCCAGGCAGGCGTTTGAGCGTTACGGCGTAGACGCGGTGATGATAGGCCGCGCAACGTTCGGTCATCCGTGGATTTTCAAGGAGATTCGCGACTATCTTAACGGCAAGGAACCAGACCCTGAACTCGACTTCAACCGCAAGCTGGACATCCTCGAGGAGCAGTTGCGTATCAACGTGGAGCGCATAGACGAGTATCGCGGCATACTGCACACGCGCCGTCATCTCGCCGCCACCCCAATATTCAAGGGTATTCCCGACTTCCGTCAGACGCGTATAGCCATGCTCCGCGCCTCGACCGTTGACGAACTGATGGCCATTCTCGAAGATTGCAGGAAGAGACTGGGTAATTAAGAATTAAGAACTAAGGATTAAGAAAGCATGACTTGGCAGCTGAAAACACAGCTGAAGATAGTCCTTTTAATTGAGACTTAAAGTCTAATGCATAATAATAAGAGGGCGTAGAACCTGCCAGATTATGAATTATAAATTGTTAAACGAAGTTCGGCATTAGCCAATTATGAATTAATCGTGTGATAGAATTTTATGAACAGCGATTTATCAAGAACCCGACTGCTGCTCGGCGACGATGCCACTGAGAGGCTGTGCGCAACGCGCGTCATTGTGTTTGGCGTGGGCGGAGTAGGCAGCTGGTGCGTTGAGGCACTGGTGCGCTCGGGCGTAAGACATATAACCATTGTAGACCCCGACCGTGTGTGTCCGTCGAACATCAACCGGCAGCTCATGGCCACCACGTCGACCGTGGGCAAGCCGAAGGTGGAAGTGCTGCGCGACAGACTGCTCGACATCAGTCCCGAGGCTGAGGTTGACGCGCGTTTTATGGCGTTCAGTGCCGATACGGCGGCAGAATTTAATCTCAACGACTACGACTATGTTGTCGACGCGATAGACAGCATAGCCGACAAGATGCTGCTGATACGCACGGCATGCCGCTCAAAGGCCACCCTGCTGTCGTCTATGGGGGCAGCGCGCAAGCTCGACCCGTCGCGCATCAAGGTTACAGAGTTTTGGAAGGTGGAGGGCTGTCCGCTTGCCCGCAAGCTGCGTCAGGAGTTCAAACGTCAGGGAGACAAGCCTGCACGCAAGTTCAGATGCGTATATAGCGACGAGCTTCTGCCCAACCAGGGCACGTCAGACGAGGCGCGCGCCAACGGCTCAATGCTCCACATAACCGGCATCTTCGGCTTCACCCTGGCAAGCCAAATCATCAATGACGTATTCAAAGAGGCAAAAGGGGAGGATAGGAAGTAATAATTAAAAATTAAAAAGTAAAAATTAAGAATTAAGAAAATTAGCCCAATTATTAATTAATACATAATTTTTGGGGACAATTAACCAACCCAATAATGAATTGTGAATTATTAATTATGAATTAAAAATATAACTATGGAAGGCTATAAGACAAAAGAATTCGGCGTGCCCGTAAAGCGTTACTGTCAGACAATGGAGCTGAAAGACGACGCGGAGCTTATCCGCCGCTACCGCGAGGCCCACGACAAAGAGCACTTCTGGGACGAGATTAAGGAAGGAATAAAGGCCGTAGGCATATTGGAAATGGAGATTTACATTCTCGGCAACCGCCTGTTTATGATTGTCGACGCACCGTTAGACTTCGACTGGGACAGTGCGATGGCGCGCCTTGCCACGCTGCCGCGACAGCAGGAATGGGAAGAGCATGTGGCAATGTTTCAGGACTGCGCCGCCGACGCCACGTCAGACCAGAAGTGGCAGATGATGGAGCGCATGTTCTATCTTTACGAATAACGCATCATATTGATGCCTGATGAAACAAGCCCTGACGCCATTTCAGAAGCGTCAGGGCTTGTTCTTTTATCACAAAGCCTTGCGGCCGCTCCTTGCCCTTAGCCCTGCCGCAGCCCCTTATCATGCCGTAAGCGGTAAGCCTTGTTACCTTCTGCTTTCCAAAAGACGGCATATCGCATTGCAAAAGGTGCCCTTTTACACGCTGAAAGGCCACCTTTTAGGAGCTAAAAGACGGTCTTTTGCAACGCGTTGAGCCACAGTGTGTTACAAGGGCGGGTGCCGTTGGCGTGCGTTCTGCCTTCATTATGGCCGCCGGCTGCCGGCGTTGCGTGTCCAGTGCGGCTGTTTCGGCCTTGTCAGTAGGCCTGTGCCGGGGACTTATATCGGCGCAAGTGGCGGTGTGGCAGCGTGTTGCGCGCATAAAAATAAGTTATGCAGAATTAAAAAAACTCTTTTATTTTGTTTTCTCTCTGACTTATGTTATCTTTGCAGATGATTTAAATCGCGATTTAATTATGAAAATAGCTCTTATCGGCTATGGCAAGATGGGCAAGATGATTGAGCAGATAGCCCTTGGCCGTGGCCACCAAATTGTAAGTATAATCGACATCGACAACCAGCAGGACTTCGACAGCGAGGCCTTTGCCTCGGCAGATGTTGCCATCGAGTTCACCAATCCTACTGCCGCCTACGGCAACTATCTCAGGGCCTTCGCGCACAACGTCAAGGTGGTGTCGGGCTCTACGGGATGGATGAAAGACCACGGCGACGATGTCAGAAAGATGTGCGCCGAGGGCGGACAGACCCTCTTCTGGGCCTCTAACTTCAGTATAGGCGTGGCCATATTCTCGGCCGTAAACCGCTATCTGGCAAAGATAATGAACGGATTTCCGCAGTATTCGGTAACAATGGAGGAGACTCACCACGTGCATAAGCTCGACGCTCCGAGCGGCACGGCGATAACTCTTGCCGAGGAGATAATAGACAATATCGACCGCAAGGACAGCTGGGTGAAGGGCACTCTGAAGGCTCCCGACGGCCATATAGAAGGCTCTGCCGACTGCGCCGACAACGAGTTGCGCATCGACTCGGTGCGCCGTGGCGAGGTGCCGGGCATACACACTATTGCATACGACAGCGAGGCCGACTGCATAACCATCACTCACGACGCCCATTCGCGCAAGGGCTTTGCCCTGGGAGCAGTGCTCGCAGCCGAATATACGGCACAGCACAGCGGACTGCTTACGATAAGTGATATGTTTAAGTTTTAAACTTTAGGAGTTAAAGTAGTTAAAGAAGTTATCGCAGGCTGTGCCTGCTAAGTAGTTAAAGTCATTAGCCTTGAAGGCTTTTTGCACGTGTGCAATGTGTATGTGATTATTTATACCAATAATAATCCTCAAGGGTAATGACTTTAACTCCTAAGCCGTACTTGTACGGCGATAACTACTTTTAACTCCTTTAACTACTAAACAATAAATATTTACACCAATGATTGACAAAGAAAAGAAAAAACTTAATATGAAGGTTCAATGGACCAAGTTTGCCGTTGTAACCCTGTTGTATCTCATTTTCCTCTACTGGCTTGAGAGCTGGCTCGGACTTATCGTCGTTCCGTTTATCTTCGACGTCTACATAACAAAGAAGATACGCTGGCAGTGGTGGAAAGACTCAGAGCGCCCCGTGCGCTTCATCATGTCGTGGGTAGATGCTTTGGTGTTCGCCCTCGTGGCCGTCTATTTCATCAACCTGTTCTTCTTCCAGAACTATGTCATACCTTCTTCGTCGCTCGAGAAGTCGCTTCTCACCGGCGACTACCTCTTCGTGAGCAAGGTAAGCTATGGTCCGCGCATACCGCAGACGCCCCTCACCATGCCGCTCACACAGCACACGCTGCCCGTGTTCGGCTGCAAGTCGTACATCGAATGGCCGCAGTGGGACTATCGCCGAGCAAAAGGCCTGGGCAAGGTTGAACTCAACGACATCGTGGTGTTCAACTATCCGGCAGGCGATACACTCGTGTCAAACCCGCAGTATCAGGCAGCCGACTACTATCAGATGTGCTATTCTTATGGCAGTCAGCTGATAATGGACCATCCAGACATGTCGAAACTCACTCCGCAGCAGCAGCGCGACTGGTACAACAGAGTGTATAACATCGGACGAAACTACATCCTCGACAACCATCCTGAGTTCGGTTCGATAATCTCAAGGCCCGTTGACCGCCGCGAAAACTATGTTAAGCGCTGCGTTGGTCTGCCCGGACAGACGCTCCAGATAAAGGACCGCATAGTGTATCTCGACGGCAAACCCAACAAGGAACCCGACAATGTGCAGTACACATACAACGTGAAGCTCAACCAGCCGCTGCCCGATGACCTCATGCATGAGCTGGGAATAAGCATGGAAGACCTTACGAGTCTTAACCAGAACGGATACATGCCGCTGACCAAGAAGGCCGCAACGGCACTGGCAAAGCGCCGCGACCTCGTGGCAAGCATAGCCCTTAACACCGAGGCTACCGTGGGAGACATCTATCCGCTGAACGCTTACACGGGATGGACACGCGACAACTATGGTCCGGTATGGATTCCGCAGAAGGGCAAGACCATAACTCTCAATATGAAGAACATTGCCGTTTACGAGCGTCCTATACGTGTGTATGAGGACAATCAGCTTGAAGTTAAGAACGGAAAGATATACATCAACGGCAAGCAGACAGACAAGTATACGTTCAAGATGGACTATTACTGGATGATGGGCGACAACCGCCACAACTCGGCCGACTCGCGTTACTGGGGCTTTGTGCCTGAAGACCACATCGTGGGCAAGCCTATCTTCATCTGGTGGAGCAGCGATCCCGACCGCAGCGGATTCTCAAAGGTGCGCTGGAGCCGCCTGTTCCGTTTTGTTGATAACATAAAGTAAAAGCAATATATTAAGGACTTTGAACTGAGAAAGGAAGTAGGGCGCCGGCCGTAAGGCCCGTTTGCACGGCGCAGGCAGCGTCTTGACGCGCCACGGCATCTGCCGCATCGGCAAATAACAAGGCCGTAAAGAGAGGCCGGCAAGCATCCGCCCGACGGGTCTGCGCCTTACTTCTTCACTCTTGCTTCATAACTCTTAATCCTAAGGACTATGAGAAGTGCGCTCAAGTTTGTGATGGCGTTGATAGTCACAATCTTGTTGATGTTGGCTTTCCGCGCTTTGGTGTTTACCGTTTACACGGTCAGCGGCTCAGGGCTTGAACCCTGCTTTGTAAGTGGCGACCGCGTGCTGGTAAACAGGTGGAGCTATGGCCTGCGCACGGGCGGCGGTCCTTACTTCAGATACACGCGCTGGATGCCATCGCCCGTTGAGCGCGGCGACCTCGTGGCCTTCAACTGTCCGGCCGACTCATCCGTTCCATTCACAAGTCTTCCTGTAAGCGCCTGCTATTGTACTGGCGTGCCCGGCGACACCGTCATGGCCGACGGCGTCAGACTGATGGTGCCCGGCAGAGACCACATAGTAAAGGTGAGCGAGAGCAACATGCGCCTGCTCTGCTTTCTGTATAACAGATACGAGGGGCGCAACGCAGAGATTGCAGACGGCCGCCTTATCGTGGACGGAGCAGAGACACGCTGCGCAGCCTTCGGCAACGACTACTACTGGTTCAGTTCGGGCCGTCCCTCAGAGCCATACGACTCGCGCTTCTTCGGCTTTGTTCCCGAGACACACATCATCGGCAAGGTGTCGGTGCTGCTCTGTTCTGTCGACCCTTCGCTGCCGTTCTACGAGTGTCTGCGCCCCGGACGCAACATGCAGATCATAAGAAAGCCCAGACCTCTTGGCGCAGAATAACTGCACTGCCGGGCTTAATCCAACCGTCTGCGGCGCTCTTGGCCGCCATTCTTATGACGGCAGACAGCCGCGTTGAGGCGTTGAAATGGCGCATTAATATAACAGCAAACATTTAAAGAAACAACAAATCCACCCCATATCATGTCAGAAGCACTGCTTTCATCGGCCTATTTCGGCCCCGTACAATGGTATCAGAAACTCAACCGATACGACAAAGTCAGGGTTGAGGCTTACGACAGTTTCATCAAACAGACCTACCGCAACCGCTGCGTGATAGCCACCGCCAACGGCCTGCAGGCCCTTACGGTGCCCGTGGAGCGCACCGCCGACGGCCAACGGCCCGATGAACAGGGACAGGTGCCAAAGTGCCTCATGAAGGATGTGCGCATAAGCAACCACGGAAACTGGCGCCACATACACTGGAACGCGCTGATGAGCGCCTACGGCGAGTCGCCGTTCTTTGAGTATTATGCCGACGACATCAGGCCGTTTTTTGAGAAGGAGTGGACCTTCCTTTACGATTTCAACGCTGAGATATGCGCCAAAATGTGCGAACTCATCGACATAGAGCCTCATGTGGAGCCTACTGAGGGCTACATGTTCAGCGACGAGGCAGAAGGCATGGGCATCGACGACTACCGCGACGCCATACGCCCTAAGCACAGCATGCCCGACCCGATGTTCGCTCCTAAGAGATATTATCAGGTGTATGAGCAGCGCCACGGCTTTCAGCCTAACCTCAGCATACTCGACCTGCTGTTCAACATGGGCACCGAGAGCGTGCTCTATCTGTAGACATAACGGCTCAATGAGGCCCAGTCCGGCTGCCTGATTGAGCCGATTTTCTTGCGGTTTCATCGTGCCAACACGCCCGGAACCGCTGCCGGCTTTCGATTTTTTAACTCTTGCGCTTTCGCGTTTCTTTACAAAATAAATTTCCGTTTGAGACACTCCGCTGTCCGTTTTATAACACTCCGCACAGCCGTTTATGGCTGTTTTTTCCCCATTTCACCGCCATTTACGGCCAAATCTGCCATGTTTTGCGCCCCGTTTCACTGCTTTTTGCCATGCAGTTGGCCGTATATTGCCGTGTAAAAGGTGGTCTTTTGCATTACGAAAGGCCACCTTTTGTACGGCAGCCGCATTGCTCTTGATGCGGCTTAAGACGTAAGTGACATGCTGTCAGGCGGTTACGCATTTAACACAAAAACGCCTGTTTTTCAGTCCTGACTGCGCTTTCGTGCCCGGCATTGCCGTTCTGAGAGCCTTAACCGGATTTGCGGCTCATGTTGCTTTAACACAGTTTAACCCGCTGCCAGCCGTAGCCGGTCAGCCGTCGGCGGCATGTCGCGCGTCGTTCAGAAACATTCTCACCGGGCAGCGGTGCCGAATGGCGGCGGCAGACGGCATGAGAGGCTGTGCAGCTGCGCACGGTGCGGCGTGTAAGCTCTTTGTAAACAAATGCAGCAAGAACATTTTTCGTAGATTAAAATGACTAATTTTTCGGTTTTTCATATTTTTTATTACTACATATCCACGTTTTTTAAATTATTGTATTAGATTTGTAACCTGTTAATTCATTTAAACTAAGAAAACCATGTACAACAAAACATTAAAATCTTTTCTTCTTATCATGATCGCCTCAGTGGTCATGAGTTCTTGCATAGGTTCGTTCGGCCTGTTCAACAAAGTGCTCGACTGGAACAAGGATGCCACGGGCAACAAGTTCCTCAACGAACTTATCTTCATAGTCATTTCGCCCGCCTACGTGCTGTGCGGAACGGCCGACTTGCTTGTCCTTAACACCATCGAGTTCTGGTCAGGCTCAAATCCTCTGGCCGAGAATGTAGGCAAGACGGAGAGCATCATGGGCAGCGACGGCAAGCTGTATGCCGTTACCACGCTCAAGGACGGATACGAGATAAAGGATGCCGACGGCAATGTGATGAACTTTACATATAACGAGAAGGACAACACTTGGGCCGTTGAGAAAGACGGAACCACAACCGTGCTGCTCAAGATGAAGGGCAACGACACGGCGCAGATATATCTGCCGGGCGGCAAGACCATGGACGTTACGCTCGACAAGCAGGGCCTTTATGAGGCAAGAATGGCTGTCAACGAGGGCGTTTACTTCGCTGCAAGATAACAACGGGGCGGCGCTGCCGCTGTAAATACGCATTAAGGGCGGAAAGATGCGTGCCTGCGCGGCATGCGGTCTTTCCGCCCTTAACTGTTGTTATGTCTTCATTCTATTTGCGCCCGAGCTTCTCTGCACATTCAGGACACAGGCCCTTTATCACGTAGTTGATGCTGTTGAGCACGAAACCGCCCGGCAGGCTCACCACGGGCACGTGTATGCGCTTCAGGCAGAACGTGCGCTGGCAGTTCTCGCAGTAGAAGTGTGTGTGCTCGTCTTCCACTCCGCAGTCGCAGTCGTCGCTGCATACGTTGTATTTAAGGCTGCCGCTTCCGTCGTCCACCACATGTATGAGGCGGTTCATCAGAAACACCGACAGAGTGCGCGATATGGTGCTCTTGTCTACCGTCGGCAGCAGTTTCTCGAGCTGCGGCAGCGACACCGTCTCGTCGCCCCTGAACATCGCCCGCAGAATCAGCAGGCGTGTGGCCGTCGGCTTTATGCCGCGGTGCTTCAGTTTGTCTATATAGTATTGTTCAGATGCCATTTCGGTGCAAAAATAACTCTATTTGTCCGAAAAGCAAAATTTAGTGGCCATTATTTCTGTTTGCGCCGTTGCGCTCTCCGGCCGCTCTGCCGAAGAATATCCTTGTGGCGTTGAGCACGGCCAGCAGGGCCACGCCCACGTCGGCAAACACAGCCCCCCAGAGGTTTGCCATGCCCGCAAGTCCGAGCAGCATCACTGCCACCTTTATGCCGATGGCCATCACTATGTTCTGCCTTACCACACTTACGGTGCGCTTGCCGGCCCTTATCGCCTCAGCCACCTTCGACGGATGGTCGGTCTGGATGACCACGTCTGCTGTCTCGACGGCCATGTCTGAGCCCATCGCACCCATGGCAATGCCCACGTTGCTCAGTGCAAGCACAGGCGCGTCGTTGATGCCGTCGCCCACGAAAGCCACGTTGCGGCCCTCGCGCTGCAGCTGTTCTATATGCCTTACCTTGCCCTCCGGCATCAGGTCGCCGTATCCCTTGTCCACCTTAGTCTCGGCTGCCACCTTGTCTACGAGCGCCTGCTTGTCGCCCGAAAGTATGTCCATGCGGCTTATTCCGCACTTTCTGAGCCTTCTGACGGCCTCTGCCGCGTCGTCCTTAAGCGTGTCGGCAAGTAGTATGTAGCCCTCATACAGGCCGTTCTTGGCGCATGCCACGATGGTCTCGGGCACGCTCTTCAGCTCCTCCGGATAGCTTACGTTCTCGCGGTCGAGCAGCCTTAGCGTTCCGGCAAGCCATCTGTTGCCGCCTGCCGTGGCCGTCATGCCGTAGCCGGGCAGGTCTTTCACGTCGCTCACCTCAGCCGTCCTGTCGCCTGCATAGGCAGTTATAGCCTTGGCAATGGGGTGGTTGCTGCTGCGCTCCATAGCCGCAACGGTGGCCAGCAGCTTGCCGGTGTCGTTGCCGCAGACCTTAGTCACGGAGAACACTCCGCGTGTCAGCGTGCCCGTCTTGTCGAACACCACGGTGTCGATATGCGTCACGGCGTCGAGCCAGTTGCCGCCCTTGAACAGTATGCCGTGCCTTGATGCCGCGCCGATGCCTGCGAAATAGCTCAGCGGTATGCTTATGACGAGGGCGCAGGGGCACGATATCACGAGGAATATCAGTGCGCGGTAGAACCATGTGCTGAAGTCGTAGACGAAGCCGGTGCCTGCTGCCGACCAGATGTAAGGCACGATGACGGTGAGCGCTGCCAGCGCTATTACGGCAGGGGTGTATATCCTTGCAAACTTGCGTATGAAGAGTTCGGCAGGCGCCTTGCGCTCCGATGCCTCCTCGACCATCTTCAGTATGCGTGCCACGGCGCTCTCGCTCTCGGGCCGTGTAACCTTTATCCGCGCCACGCTCTCCGTGGCTATCATGCCGGCAAGCACCTCGTGGCCGTTCTCAATGGTGCGGGGCATGCTCTCGCCGGTAAGCGCAGCCGTGTTGAAGGCAGCGTCGCCGCTTGTCAGTATGCCGTCGAGCGGCACGCGTTCGCCCGGCTTAACCTCGATGATTTCGCCCGGAATGACGTTTTCGGGCTTGTCGGCCACCTTATGATTGCCCCTTACTATGACTGCCATCTTGGGGTGAAACTCCATCAGGCTGCGTATGTTGTCGCGCGCCTTGTCGACGGCCATGTCCTGAAGTGTCTCGCCCACGCAGTAGAACAGCATCACTGCCACTGCCTCGGGATATTCGCCTATGATGAAGGCGCCTATCGACGCTATTGTCATGAGCATGAACTCGCTGAACACTTCCTTCTTCATTGCGTACTCCCATGCCTCGCGCATCACGCCGAGTCCTACGGGCAGGAACGCCAGGATGAACCATGCCAGGCGCACAATGCCGTTGTTGAAGATTACGGCTCCTCCTTCGGTGAAACATATTCCGGCCATGAGCATGAAGAAGGAGATTATCGGTTTCTGAAATTTCTTGGTTACCATGTCCTTTGTCTTTAGTTTGTCTTTTTACTGATGCAAAGGTAGCCGATATGCGATGCAACCCGGTTGCAAAGTTGGGGTAACAACGAAAAGAGGCCCGACAGCGAGTGTCGGGCCTCCGTGTGAGCATGATATTGTGATTATTTAGATCTCCAATGTCCGTGCAGGTTGCAGTATTCGCGTGCGTACACGTTCTTGCAATCGGTGTAGAACACAGCCTCCGGCTTCTCGCCCGGCTTGAGGTGCTTGCGCTGAACCTTGTCGCACTCAACCAGTTCGATCCACTCGATGTAGTGGTTTTCGAGCATCGGGTGCTCAACTTCGCCCACTTTAACTCTGTAGCCGCCCTCGATAGGCTCTACAACGGGCACGTGCTTCTCTGTAGCAGCGTCAACGGTGTTCTCTGTAAGCAGCTCCATGGGCTGTCCGCAGCACGACAGTGTGCCTCCTGCCTCGTGCATAACTTCTACTATGTTGCCGCATACGGCACAGCGGTAAACTTCTTTCAACTTTGTCATGATAATACTCTTTTTTAGTTGTTTAAAACTCTTGTTCGTAAGATACGGATAGTTTCTGTATCTGATACAAAGTAACTAAAAATATCTGAGAATCCGTTTCTTTTTTCGCCATATTTTTGTTTTACCGGCGTTTTTTATGGTTAAAACACTTATTAATTCTTATTTTAACTATACCCGTGCCTCATTCTGCATGCTGTCATGTCTGTTTTCGTATGCCCGAAAACAACCTGCATTCTGCCGCCTTTCATGCTGTCGGGATATGGCCTGCGTGCAGCCGTTTTCCGAAAGGTGGCCTTTTGCCTTCTGAAAGACCACATATTGCACGCTAAAAGGCCACCTTTTAGAAGCTAAAAGATGGCCTTTTGTAAGTCGTTGAATATCAGGCTTGTCGGCGGCTTGCCCGTCGTGGCTGTTCCGGTTGCCGCCGGAGCGTCTTCTGCCTTATGTCTCTGCCATATACAGCTTGAGCTCTTCGGGCGTCATCCTGCGGTATATGCAGTAGAGTTCCGTGGGCCCTTCGCCGTTGTTTCCCTGCAGTCTTCTGATTATTCTCATTTCGTGGTCGTTGAGAGTGATTATCCTGAAGCCCCTGTCGGCATCGGCGGCAAGCTGGAAACTGTTGGCCCTGTACGTGTATCTGATGCTCTCGCAGGCCGTTGCCGCAGCCTCGCCCTGCTGCGTCATCCATGTTATGGTGTCGGCGGCGATGAAGCAGCTGTATGCCATGTCTTGCCCGTTGTCGCTGTATATGTTGGCCACGTCGTATCTTCCGGCCATCTCCATCCTGTGTGCCTCGGTGCATTTCCATCCTCTTCCCACGGCGTAGCGGCTGAAATATTCGCTCGTTATCCTCATCTGTTCAGGCAGAGTGGGGTACTTGTCGTTGAGCGAGTCGAGGTCGTAGGGATGGTCCTTTATGCATTCTGCAAGTTCGGTGCTGCTCATTGCCCTGTATGTCGAGTAGACATAAATCTTCTTTCCGTTGCCGTCGATGGCCTGGTATTTTATCAGTTTCATCTCGTTCTCGTTGAGCGATATTATCTTGAACATCTCTTTTCCGTCGGCCATGAGGCTGTTGGAGCCTTCGTCGTAGGTGTAGCTCCTCTTGCGGTATCCGCTTATAGGGTAGGCGTCGATGTACGAGTAGGTGGTTACGCTGTCGCCGCTGAACGAGTAATCCGAAGGACTTGCGCCCACCAGGCCGCTCCAGTATTCTTCTTTCTCGAACGTTCCGTTGCTCTTTATCTCGTGCGACTCAACGTGCATCCATCCCTTTCCGTTGAGAGTAGCGGTCACATATTCCGCCGTCATCTGCTGCGGTATGGGTATGTTGAAGTCTTCATCGTCGCTGCATGCGGTCAGGGCCGACATTGCGAATGCCAGCAAAAGCATCGTAAAGATATTCAGGTTTTTCATAAGCATTGTGTTGAAAGTAACATCTGCAAATATAATGTTTTTCTGTTTAGATTGTAGCTTATCTGACATAAAAAAGCGAAAAAATGTTTCGTTTTAACAAAATATCCGCCGTCTTGCCCCTCATTCCGCATCCCGCAGGCGCTTCAGGAGCGCTGCCGCCGGGGCATGCTGCTGCCGCATAAATGACGCAAAAGAGCCGGCGGACAGCCTGTGCACGGTCTGTTGTCGTGCTGCTGTCCGCCGGCTCCGTTATGTCTTGCGCTCCCGCTCATGCCTGCCGGCTTGCCGGGCCGCTGTGTCTGTCGGTTGTCAGAAGCTCCTGAGCCATGCCTTCAGCTCGAGCTGCATCTCGTTGTGATACTTGAAGCTGTCGCGGTTGCCCCATCCGTGGCCGCCCGATGGATATACATGGAGCGTGGCCGGCACGTCGTGGCGGTAGAGCTCAATGTAGTAGTTCACTCCGTTGGCCGGCAACACCACGCGGTCGTCGTCGCTCAGGGCTATGAATGCGCGCGGCGTCATGCGCGACACGTGCAGGTCGTTGCTGTAGCTGTTCTCGTCCTTTTTCCTTGCGTTGCTGCCCAGCAGGTTGTCGTGCGAGCCCTTGTGGGTAATGTCGGGCATCATGGTTATCACCGGATAGAACAGTATCTGGAAGTCGGGGCGCGCGTCCTTGGCTGCATGCGTGGCAACGGTAGATGCCAGATGGCCTCCTGCCGACGAGCCCATTATGCCCACGTCGTCGGGATTTATGTTCCAGTTGGCGGCGTTGCGGCGCACCAGTCTGATGGCCTCCTCAGCGTCAGATATGGGCACATCCTTCTCGCCGTGCGGCATTCTGTATTTCAGCACGATGGCAGCTATGCCCATGTTGTTGAAGAACGGCGCCCAGTCGTAGCCCTCATGGTTCATGGCCAGATGCTGGTAGCCGCCTCCGGGGCATATCACCACGGCGCGTCCCGTGGCCGATTTCTTTTCAGGAAGAAACACCTTGACCTTTGCCGTGTCGCCCGCGTCGCTGCTCTTCACGGCCGAACCGTTGGGCCAAAGGTTTATTTCATAACTCTGTTGTGCGCTCATGTTGAGGCTCAATGCCAGCATCGCTGCCGCAAATAATAGTTTTTTCAGTGTCATTGTTGTAAGGAATGATTGTTAATGCCTTGTTTTTTGTTAATTTATTCAAGGCGTTTTTGCAAATATACTGATTTTTTTTGTAATATTGCAGTCTGTTTGATTATTATAACAAAATATAAAACAGACAGATTATGCGTAAACTATTTTTAATGATTTCAGCCCTGTTCCTGATGCACGCAGGCATGCAGGCAAAGGTCAGGCTGCCTCATGTCCTGGGCGACAACATGGTGATCCAGCAGGATGCCGACGTGCGCCTGTGGGGCAGTGCCAAGCCTAATTCTACGGTGAAGGTCAGCGTGTCGTGGAGCGGCGATGCCTATTCGGCAAAGGCCGACCGCAAGGGCGAATGGCAGCTGACGGTGAAGACGCCCAAGGCTGACAACAAGCCGCTCACCGTTAGGTTTGACGACGGCGACGGCGAGGTGGCCCTCAGCAACCTGCTTGCAGGCGAAGTGTGGGTGTGTGCCGGACAGAGCAACATGGAGATGCCCATAAAGGGATTTGAAAACTGCCCCGTAGAGGGATATAACGACGTGGTGGCCGATGCGGTCAACTCATCGCTGGTGCGCTTCGTGAAGATACCGAGCGTGATGAGCATGACGCCGCTCAGCGACGCCAACTGCGAGTGGAAGGTGTGCAGCCCCGCAACGGTGGGCGACGCAAGTGCCACGGGCTACTTCTTCGCACGCAAGGTGAGCCGCATGCTCAACGTGCCCGTGGGCCTTATCATGGCCAACAAGGGAGGCTCGAAGGTGGAGAGCTGGCTGACAAAGGAGAACCTGAAGAAGTATACCGACGAGCCTGTTGACTCGCAGGCCATAGTGAAGAAGTATCCTGCCGACTATCACCGCGCCCTGATGTGGGGCAACGGCACATTCAGTCCGATACTGAAGTACACCGTGAAAGGCATTCTCTTCTATCAGGGATGCTCTAACGTCGGCGACCCGGGCAACCAGTATTCAGACCGCCTTGCGCTGCTGGTAAAGCAGTGGCGCGACGCCTTCGGCTGCGGCGAGATACCGTTCTACTTCGTTCAGATAGCACCTTACGACTACGGAAACGTTGACGGCGACTGGGGCGCAAAGCTGCGCGAGCAGCAGGTAAGGGCGCGCGACATAATACCAAACAGCGGCCTTGTGTGCACCAACGACTGCGTGTATCCGTGGGAGGCGCGCCAGATTCATCCCGCACAGAAGCAGAAGGTGGGCGAGCGCCTGGCTTTCCTCGCGCTGAACAAGACCTACGGACAGGAGACGATATTGTGCGAGAGCCCTGAGTTTAAGGAGCTTAAGATAGAGGGCGACACATGCTGCATAAGGCTGAAGAACGACTACGGAGGCGTAAGCCGTCTTGACGACATGCAGGGATTTGAGGTGGCCGGCGCCGACAAGGTGTTCCATCCAGCCAAGGCGAGCTACAACAACGCCAGGGGCATAGTAGTAACCTGTCCTGAGGTTAAGGCTCCCGTGGCCGTGCGCTACTGCTTCAAGAACTTCCAGCTGGGCAACGTGGCCAACATGGGCGGGCTGCCCCTGCTGCCTTTCCGCACTGACAATTGGTAAAAAGACTATATCAAGCTTCACGGCCCTGCGCGGCCGTGGAGCTTTTTTAATGTAAAACGCAGAGATATGAATCTATTGGAAAAGTTTGAGTATTGCCCCGTTTGCGGCAGCTCCCATTTCGAGAAAGACACGCAGAAGAGCAAGAAGTGCAGCAACTGCGGCTTTGAGTATTTCATGAATCCGGCGGCCGCCGTGGTGGCATTCATCACCAACGACAAGGGCGAGCTGCTGGTAGAGAAGCGCAACAACGAGCCTGCCAAGGGCACGCTCGACCTGCCCGGCGGATTTGCCGACGTGCTTGAGACGGCCGAGGAGAGCATCATGCGCGAGGTGAAGGAGGAAACCGGGCTCACCGTTACCGAGGCACGCTATCTGTTCAGCCTGCCGAACGTATACCGCTATTCGGGGCTCGACATACAGACGCTCGACATGTTCTTTGCCTGCAAGGTGGAAGACGCGTCGCAGCTCAAGGCCATGGACGATGCCGCCGAGTGTATGTGGATAGCCCCTGAGGACATCCATACAGAGCTGTTCGGCCTGCGCTCTGTGCGCCAGGGCCTTTATGAGTATCTCAACATCGACGGAAACAGACGCTGACGGCAGCGCTGACGTCGGGATACGGCAGCCGCCCTTTGCAACATATTGAGTTTCAGTGTGTTGCAAAAGGCGGCTTTTTAGCTTCCAAAAGACCGTCTTTTACAAGGCGAAAGGCCACCTTTTGCAGTGCGTTTTGCCGTCTTTTGCAAAACGTGCTGCCGGGGCCCGGCCTTCGTGCGCATATATGTAAACATATTTCATGCCTGAGATGCCCGCAGCAGCTATGCCGGGCGGTTTTACATATTGATACGTGTAAAATACTTAAAAGTTATGCAAAAAACTAAAAAAACAGAAAAATAGCCTATTATATAAGGTGTATGAAAAAGTTTTGCTTACATTTGCGCCCTAATTGAAAATATAAACCGTGATGCAGAAAAATCTTGTAATTGTCGAGAGTCCGGCAAAGGCCAAAACGATAGAAAAGTTTTTGGGCAAGGACTACAAAGTTATGTCAAGCTACGGACATATACGCGATTTGAAGAAAAAGCAACTCAGCATAGATATAGACACTCTTCAGCCCGACTATGAAATACCTGAGGAGAAGAAGAAACTCGTAACCGAGCTGAAGAACAACGCGCAGAACTCTGAGAAGGTGTGGCTCGCATCCGATGAGGACCGCGAGGGAGAAGCCATATCATGGCACCTCTGCGAGGTGCTCGGACTTGACGAGGAGAAGACCAACCGCATCGTGTTCCACGAGATAACAAAGCCCGCCATACTCGAGGCCATAAAGCATCCGCGCCACCTTGACATGAACCTTGTCAACGCGCAGCAGGCGCGCCGCGTGCTCGACCGCCTTGTGGGCTTCAAGCTTTCGCCCGTGCTCTGGCGCAAGGTCAAGCCGGCCCTGTCGGCAGGACGCGTGCAGAGCGTTGCCGTAAGGCTCATCGTTGAGCGCGAGCGCGAGATACAGGCGTTCAAGAGCGAACCTTATTTCCGCGTGAGCGCCATATTCGGCGTTGAGGCACCCGACGGCTCTATGTCGGAGCTGAAGGCCGAGCTCGACAAGCGCTTCAGCACGCACGACGAGGTGATGGCATTCTTAGAGAAGTGCAAGACAGCCGGATTCACCGTCAGCGCGATAACCAAGAAGCCGCTGAAGCGCACACCGGCGCCCCCGTTCACCACGTCAACCCTGCAGCAGGAGGCAGCCCGCAAGCTGGGCTTCACCGTGTCGCAGACCATGATGGTGGCGCAGCATCTGTATGAGAACGGACGCATAACCTACATGCGTACCGACTCTGTCAACCTGTCGTCGCTCTGCATCAACTCGAGCAAGGAGGAGATAATAAAGCTCTGGGGCGAGGACTACAGCAAGCCGCGCCAGTATCACACCCACTCTAAAGGCGCGCAGGAGGCACACGAGGCCATACGCCCCACATACATGGAGAACACCGAGATAGACGGCACGCAGCAGGAGAAGCGCCTCTACGAACTGATATGGAAGCGCACGGCAGCATGCCAGATGGCCGATGCGCAGATAGAAAAGACCACCGTGACGATAAGCATCGACGGAACGGAAGAGCAGTTTGTGGCAAACGGCGAGGTAGTCAAGTTCGACGGATTCCTGAAGGTTTACCGCGAGTCGTTCGACGATGACGACAATCAGGAGGAGACATCACACATACTGCCCCCGATGACCGAGGGACAGACGCTGCAGCGCCGCGAGGTTACGGCCACACAGCGCTTCAGCCAGGGACCGCTGAGATACACCGAGGCAAGCCTCGTGCACAAGCTCGAGGAGCTGGGCATAGGCCGCCCGTCAACATACGCCCCGACCATAAGCACCATACAGCAGAGAGAGTATGTGCAGAAGGGCGACAAGAAAGGAGAGGAGAGACAGTATATCGTAGACGTGCTCCACGGCAACGTGGTGAGCGAGAAGACCAAGACGGAGACCGTGGGCAACGAGAAAGGCAAGCTGCTGCCCACTGACATCGGCATGGTGGTGAACGACTTCCTGCTGAAATACTTCCCGACGATCATGGACTACAACTTCACGGCTAAGGTGGAACAGCAGTTCGACACCATTGCCGAGGGCAAGTCGCAGTGGACATCCATGATAAAGAACTTCTACAAAGACTTCGAGCCTACCGTAGAGCAGACCATGAACACGCGCGAGGAGCACAAGGCCGGAGAGCGCGAGCTGGGCATCGACCCCGCAAGCGGCAAGCCCGTGTTCGTAAAGATTGGCCGCTTCGGTCCCGTCGTTCAGATAGGCAAGGCCGAGGACGAGGAGAAGCCGCGCTTCGCACAGATGCCGTCGGACAAGAGCATCGAGACCATAACTCTCGAAGAGGCGCTCGAGCTGTTCAAGCTGCCGCGCACGCTAGGCGAGTTCGAAGGCTCGTCCGTCATAATAGGCGCAGGCCGCTTCGGCCCCTACGTCATGCACGCCAAGAAGTATGTTTCGCTGCCAAAGAACGAGAATCCGCTGACCGTTACGCTCGCCACGGCCATACAGCTCATAGAGAGCAAGCGCCAGCAGGAGACACAGCGCCACATCAAGGCCTTTGAAGAAGAGCCAAAGCTCGAGGTGATGAACGGCCGCTACGGCCCTTATCTGGCCTACGACGGCAAGAACTACCGCCTGCCGAAGAACCTTCATGACAAGGCCGCAGAGCTGTCGCTCGAGGAATGTATGGAAATCATAAACACATCAAAGAAGAAATAACGCCGATGACAAGAATCCTTATCATTGGATATATGGGTGCCGGCAAGACCACCCTGGGCAAGGTGCTGGCCAAAGATCTCGGCCTGCAGTTCTACGACCTCGACTGGTATATCGAGGGCCGCATGCACAAGACGGTGGCGCAGATATTTGCCGAGCGCGGCGAGGAAGGCTTCAGGACGATAGAGCGCAACATGCTCCATGAGGTGGCTGAGTTTGAGGACGTCGTGATAAGCTGCGGCGGAGGCACGCCCTGTTTCTACGACAACATGCAGTATATGAACGCGCAGGGCGACACAGTCTATCTGAAAGCCTCTCCCGAAGTGCTCAGTGCACACCTCAAGATGGGCAAGACGGAGCGCCCGCTCCTTAAGGGCAAGACTCCCGAAGAGCTGCGCGACTTCATCACCTGCCAGCTTGCCGCCCGCGAACAGTACTATACACAGGCCCGACACGTGTTCAACGTCGAGGTGCTTGACAGTTATGATAAAATACAAACATCCGTAACTAATCTGCGGACATTGCTTAATATTTAAATTTTACAGCCCTGATGAAAAAATGGACCATTGAAGACTCTAACGAGCTCTATAACATGAGCGGTTGGGGAACATCCTATTTTGGTATTAACGAAAAAGGCGACGTGTATGTCACTCCGTGCAAGGACGACACACAGATTGACCTTCACGACGTCATGGACGAACTCTCGCTGCGCGACATCACACCGCCAGTGCTGCTGCGTTTTCCCGACATTCTCGACAACAGAATCGAGAAGACATGGAGCTGCTTTAAAAAAGCTTCAGACGAATACGGGTTTACAGGAGAAAACTTCATTATATATCCCATCAAGGTTAACCAGATGCAGCCGGTCGTTGAGGAGATTATCAGCCACGGACGGAAGTTCAACCTCGGACTCGAGGCAGGCAGCAAGCCCGAGCTCCACGCCGTCATAGCCGTGCAGTGTCAGAGCGACTCGCTCATAATCTGCAACGGATACAAGGACCAGAGCTACATAGAGCTGGCTCTGCTGGCACAGAAGATGGGCAAGCGCATATTCATCGTGGTCGAGAAACTCAACGAACTTGAGATTATAGCCAAGGCCGCCAAGAAGCTCAACGTAAGGCCTAACCTCGGCATACGTATCAAGCTTGCCTCGTCAGGAAGCGGCAAGTGGGAGGAGAGCGGCGGCGACGCAAGCAAGTTCGGACTGACAAGCTCTGAGCTGCTCAAGGCCCTCGAGATTCTCGAAAAGAAGGAGATGAAAGACTGTCTGCGCCTTATCCACTTCCACATCGGCAGCCAGATAACAAAGATACGCCGCATACAGACAGCCCTTAGAGAGGCCTCGCAGTTCTATATACAGCTGCACAAGATGGGCTATAACGTTGACTTCGTTGACTGCGGAGGCGGACTTGGCGTCGACTACGACGGCACACGCTCGCCCAACAGCGAGAGCAGCGTCAACTACTCTATACAGGAATACGTCAACGACTGTATCTACACATTCGTTGAGGCTGCCAACCGCAACGGCATTCAGCATCCTAACATCATAACAGAGAGCGGCCGCTCGCTGTCGGCTCACCACTCAGTGCTCGTCATCGACGTGCTCGAGACGGCTTCATTGCCGGAGATGGACGACGAGTTTGAGCCGGGAGAGGCATCTCATCCGCTCGTAAAGGACCTATATGATATATGGGACAACCTTAACCCGCGCACCATGCTCGAAGACTGGCACGACGCCGAGCAGATACGCGACGAGGCGCTCGACCTGTTCAGTCACGGCATAGTAGACCTTCAGACACGCGCCGAGATTGAGCGTATGTATTGGAGCGTGTGCCGCGAAATCAACTCTCTGGCAAAGAGTCTGAAGCATACGCCCGAGGAACTGAAGAATCTCGACAAGATACTTGCCGACAAGTACTTCTGCAACTTCTCGCTCTTCCAGTCGCTGCCCGACGCCTGGGCAGTCGACCAGTTGTTCCCGATCGTGCCGCTGCAGAGGCTCAATGAGCGCCCCACACGCAGCGCAACGCTGCAGGACATCACCTGCGACAGCGACGGAAAGATAACCAACTTCGTCACCAACCGCAACATCTCGCATATCCTTCCGGTACACACTCTGCGCAAGAACGAGCCTTATTATCTCGGCGTGTTCCTCGTTGGAGCTTATCAGGAGATACTCGGCGACATGCACAACCTGTTCGGCGACACCAACGCCGCACACATAACGGTGAAGGACGGACGCTATCACATCGACCAGATATTCGACGGCGAGACCGTTGAAGAGGTGCTCAACTACGTTCAGTACAACCCGAAGAAACTGGTAAGGCAGCTTGAAGTATGGGTAACAAAGAGCGTCAAGCAAGGCAAGATTTCGCTCGAGGAGGGCAAGGAGTTCCTGTCTAACTATCGCTCAGGACTCTACGGATACACTTACCTCGAATAAAATAACAGAGCAGAGAGCCGATGCCATGGTGTCGGCTCTTGTTTTTATTACAGGCGCAGACGCTCACATGCCGTGCAGTAGGATGCGCCATTGCTGTAAGATAATATGATGAAAGAGAAGATAACAGTAGTGAAGGTAGGCGGAGCCGTTGTTGAAGACGAGGCTCGCCTTAGCCGTCTGCTCAGCGACTTCAGCGCCATTGAGGGCCGCAAGGTGCTCGTTCATGGCGGCGGTCGCCGCGCCACGGCCGTTGCCTCACGCCTCGGCATAGAGAGCAAGATGGTCAACGGTCGCCGCATAACCGACCGCGACATGCTCGAAGTGGTTACGATGGTCTACGGCGGACTGGTCAACAAGAACCTCGTTGCGCGCCTTCAGGCCAACGGCGTTGACGCCATCGGACTTACAGGTGCCGACATCGACGTGATACGCTCTCACAAGCGCCCCGTTAAGGACGTCGACTACGGCTTTGTAGGTGATGTTGACCGTGTGGACGGACATAAGCTCCGCACGCTCATAGAGGCAGGAATAACGCCCGTGATGGCGCCCCTGACGCACGACGGCAACGGCAACATACTAAACACCAATGCCGACACCATAGCCGCAGAGACGGCAAAGGCGCTAGCAGAACATTACGACGTAACGCTCATCTTCAGCTTCGAGAAGAAGGGAGTGCTCAGCAATCCCGACGACGAAGACAGCGTGATACCGCTCATAACCCGTGCCGACTTTGAGCGTTATGTGGCCGACGGCACCGTGGCAGGAGGCATGCTGCCCAAGCTTGAGAATGCCTTTGAAGCCATAAGTGCCGGAGTTTCGCGCGTCAACATCACCCTTGCCACCGCCATCGACGGCCGTCACGGCACGATGATAACGGAGTAGGGCATGCAGTCAGCACTGCTGATAAAGAAGATTTTGAGAGAAACAGAGCAACACTTAGCATAAAGTCATGCTATGATTTGCGAGACATTGAATTATGTCCGAATGCGCTCTGCAACAGCGCCGTCAGCAGGGCATTGCGCACCACAAGGCAGTCTGCGGGCACATACCGCCCGGCAGAGACTGCAGTCTCTTAATAGCAAATAAACGTTAAAATAGAAAAAAGACCGCATCAGTTTGTAACTTTCGGTCTGTTGAATCGTCATTTAAATAGAGAGCAGATGAAAAATATCAGTTTCCGTAACGATGTTTTGCCGTTGAAGAACGTGCTCTACCGCCTCGCCTTGCGCATAACGCTCAACAAAGAGGAGGCTGAAGACATCGTACAGGACACGCTGATGAAGGTCTGGAACAGGCGCGACAGCTTGCAGAACGTTGACTCGATAGAGGCTTTCAGCCTTACGATATGCCGCAACTTGTCGCTCGACAGAATGAAAAGGGCCGGAAACGACAGCCAGCCGATAGGCGATGAGGAGATAGGCTCGGCCGATACGGCCTCTGATCCTTATGAAAGGATGATACAGAAAGACCGCGTCGAACTGGTGAAACGCATCGTTGACAGCCTGCCCGAGAAGCAAAGAAGCTGCATGCAGCTGCGCGACTTCGAGGGGAAAAGCTACAAAGAGATTGCCACTGTTCTCGGTCTGAGCGAGGAGCAAGTGAAGGTTAACATCTTCAGAGCCCGCCAGGCGGTTAAACAAAAATATAAAGAATATGAAGGATATGGACTATAAATACATAGAACAGCTATTGGAACGCTACTGGAAGTGCGAGACAAGCCTCGAGGAGGAGCACATCCTGCGCACGTTCTTCAGACAGAAAGACGTGCCGGAGAGCCTTCGCCAGTACAGAGACTTGTTCTGCTATGAGCACGAGGAGAAGGAGACCGACGTGCTCGGAAGCGACTTCGACGCCAAGATGCTGGCTATGGTCGATGAGCCGGAACCCGTGAAGGCTGTTACGATAAGCCTCAGACAGCGCTTCATGCCGCTGCTCAAGGCAGCCGCATCGGTGGCTATAGTCCTTGCATTGGGCAACGTGGCTCAGGTGATGTTCAACGAAGGCGGACAGCCCGAACCGGCTGTGGCGGGCTTTCAGAAGACTCACAACGGTCCTTCGGTGGCTATGAGCGACTCGGCAAAGACCGACTCGATGAAGCAGGCTTCGGCCGCAACCACCATCTTAAAGTAAGACATATTTCGATGCTTTCTCAATAAATCATGTTTAGTAAAACAAAAAAACGAAACTGTGAAGTTTCAATTCTCTCAAATTTTTCATAACATACTAACGTAAAGAAAAGGAGCCGTTATCTGACAAGAGATAACGGCTCCAGTTGTTTTTACCAAAATCTGTCATTACATCGTATATCTTTCAATGCTGCAATCAGGCAGAAGTTTTAGTCTGTCTGACAGTCATCTGTTGTCGCCCTGCCGTCTGTCTTTATCTTGACTCCGTCTGTTATAAATGCTGAAAAGCATGCGGCGAGAGGCTTAATGTAGAGCGACAATCATGCAGAATGATAATGAGCGGTTTGCGAGAAATAAACGTTTCGTTGCCGACTTTGCGGCCGGCCTTTGCTGTTTGGCCTCTTTCCGGCCGCGCGTCGTTGTATTGATGTCCTTTTAGCAAGGCTATATCTTATTTCCCTTATAATACGTACTGAAGTTGTCTTTGGCGTATCCGTTGTCGAGAACGACGAAACTTGACGCCGTAGCCCCGTCAATTTTCTTCCCTTTGTAGAACACTCTGAAGTTGTCTTTGGCATATCCGCGGCCAAGCAGGGTGAAGCTCGACGCCGTGGCATCGTCGATTCTCTGTCCCTTGTAGAACACTCTGAAGCTGTCTTTTGTATATCCTTCGCCAAGCAGAGTGAAGCTCGACGCCGTTGCTCCGTCCATCTTCTGCCCCTTGTAGAACACCTTGAAGCTGTCTTTGGCATATCCGCAGCCGAGCAGAGTGAAGCTCGACGCCGTGGCGCCGTCTATCTTTTGTCCCTTGTAGAACACCCTGAAGTTGTCTTTGGCGTAGCCTTCGCCGATGACGCTGAAGCTTGATGCCGTGGCACCTTCAACCACCTGACCGCGGTAATACACCTTGAAGTTGCTTACAAGATAGTCGTTGTTGCTGTTGTGATGCCTTCTTTTTGCGTGTGAGCCGTTGTCGCAGGCGTTGCAGTGATGTGTACCGCAGCAGTCGGATTGCGGACACTGAGCGAACGAAAAAGAGCCTGCGGCCAATGTAAGGATGAGTGTCAGGGTTGCTGTAAGTATCTTCATAATGTTAAGCTTTAAATGATTTCCCGTTTTGTTTATATAGACGTATTTAGCGATGAAGGTTTATCTTGTTAATGTATTTTATGCTTTCATGCAGCCTTTGCTGCTTATTTAACCCAAACCACCGTTAGAAATACATGCTTTCTTCTTGCCTGATAATAACGGCTTTTATAGAAAATACCAGACCGTATGCCATGCGGCTGATTATAGGAACAATAGCTTGCTTGCTGCCTGAATGTGAAAATCTCTAACGCCCGGTTTGTGCTTGCTGCCTGCCGGCGCGTCCGTCATACAGGCCGGGGTGTCGTTGTTAGGCCTTTATGCGGCGGTTTATGCCGCCGTGCAGCGCGTTTCGGCCATGCCTCCGAGCCTTTGTCAGCCTATGCAGATGATAATAAAAATGGCGGCAATGTGAAAGTTGCCGCCATTAATTATAGTCTTAATGAGATAATCTCAATTAGTCGTTGTTGTGGTCAAGACTGTCGTTGAAGTCTTTGGGCTCTCTCGGTGCCAAAGGATCGTGGAAGTCGTTGTTGTTGCTGCGGTGCTCAAAACGGCGCTGTTCGCGGTTGTTCTGGCGCTCTCCGCGCTCCGGTCTCTGACGGCGCTCGGGTCTCGGGCGGCGCTCGCGCTCAACATATCCTTCGGGTTTCGGTATCAGTACGCGGTGAGAAAGCTTATACTTGCCTGTCTTCTGGTCGATGTCCATCAGCTTGACGGTGATCTTGTCGCCCTCTTTCAGTCCGGCTTCCTCAACAGTCTCGAGGCGCTTCCAGTCTATTTCAGAGATGTGCAGCAGTCCGTCCTTGCCCGGCATGATTTCAACGAAGCATCCGTAAGGCATTACAGAGCGTATTGTTCCGTCGTAAACCTCGCCTACTTCGGGTATTGCCACGATGGCCTTTATCTTAGAGATGGCTGCAGTGATGCTCTCCTTGTTAGGCGCACTTACCTGCACTTTGCCCTTTCCGTCGATTTCGTCGATGGTGATAACGGCTCCAGACTCTTCCTGAATCTGCTGTATGATCTTTCCGCCCGGGCCTATTACGGCTCCGATGAACTCCTTCGGAATGTCGAATGCCTCGATGCGCGGTACCTGCGGCTTCAGTTCGGCGCGCGGTTCAGCTATAGTGTCGGTCAGCTTGCCGAGGATGTATTCGCGTCCGCGCTTAGCCTGCATAAGAGCCTTTTCGAGGATCTCGAAGCTCAGTCCGTCGCACTTGATATCCATCTGTGTTGCTGTCAGACCGTCTTTTGTACCGGTTGTCTTGAAGTCCATGTCGCCCAGGTGGTCCTCATCGCCGAGGATGTCGCTCAGCACGGCATACTTGTCTTCGCCCGGGTTCTTGATAAGACCCATTGCGATACCGCTCACGGGCTTCTTCATCGGAACGCCGGCGTCCATCAGTGCCAGTGTGCCTGCGCATACTGTAGCCATTGAAGAAGAGCCGTTGCTCTCAAGAATCTGAGACACCAGACGTACTGTGTAGGGGAATTCCTCAGGAATCTGGCCCTTGAGCGCACGCCATGCCAGGTGGCCGTGGCCTATCTCGCGGCGTCCTACGCCTCTCTGAGCCTTAGCCTCGCCCGTACAGAACGGCGGGAAGTTATAGTGGAGAAGGAAGCGCTGGTAGCTCTTGTTGAGCACGTCGTCAACCATCTTCTCGTCGAGTTTTGTTCCGAGAGTACATGTAGTGAGGCTCTGGGTCTCGCCACGTGTGAAGATAGAGCTTCCGTGAGGCATGGGCAGCGGGCTCACCTCGCACCATATCGGGCGTATCTCCTCGGTTGTACGGCCGTCGAGACGCTTGCCCTCGTCGAGGATGCAGCGGCGCATTGCGTCGCGCTCAACGTCGTGGTAGTAGCGGTCGATGAGAGCGTTCTTCTCCTCAAGCTCGTCTTCTGTCAGCTCGGTGTGTGCTGCGGCATAAGCCTCTGCAAAGTCGGTCTTGATCTTGTCGAAGGCCTCTTCGCGTGCCTTCTTGTCGTGGTCGCCGGCTTCAGCTATGGCGTAGCACTTGTCGTAGGTCTCTTTTCTGAGCTGTTCGCGCAGCTCCTCGTCGTTCACCTCGTGGCAGTATTCGCGCTTCACGTCGGTGCCGAGTTCCTTCATGAGCTCCTCCTGCAGAACGCACATGGGGCGTATAGCCTCCTGAGCTGCCTTGAGGGCTCTGAGCAGGTCTTGCTCTGAAACCTCGTTCATCTCGCCTTCAACCATCATGATGTTCTCCTTAGAGGCACCAACCATGATGTCCATGTCGGCGTTTTTCATCTGCTCGAATGTCGGATCAATAACGTATTCGCCGTTGATGCGTGCTACGCGCACTTCAGAGATAGGACATTCAAACGGAATATCTGAGCATGCCAGGGCACATGAGGCTGCGAAGCCTGCCAGTGCGTCGGGCTGGTCGACACCGTCGGCAGAGAAAAGAATTACATTAACGTAAACCTCTGCATGGAAGTCTGACGGGAAGAGGGGGCGCAACGCACGGTCTACCAAACGGCATGTAAGGATTTCGTTATCGGTTGCTTTGCCTTCGCGCTTGGTGAATCCGCCCGGGAAGCGTCCGGCTGCGGCATACTGTTCTCTGTACTCAACCTGCAAAGGCATAAAATCTGTTCCGGGAACTGCATCTTTTGCGGCACAAACAGTGGCCAGAAGGACGGTGTTGCCCATACGGAGCATACAAGAGCCGTCGGCCTGCTTTGCCACTTTCCCGGTTTCAATGCTGATGGTTCTGCCATCAGGCAGTGAAACTGTTTTCGTAATTACGTTCATCTAATAAAAAAACTTCTTGTTTTATAACATCTTCAAAAAAATCTCAACAAAGGTAGGTAAAAGTGCATAAATAAACGAATAAAAACCGAATTATTTTCTTTTTTTATGATTATGTGTGATGTTTTGACTTATGCCTGCTTGCAGGGCGTTTTCCAAAAGGTGGCCTTTTAGCCTCCGAAAGGGCACTTTTTGCACGCTGAAAGACCGTCTTTTGCAGCCTGAAAGATGCCCTTTTGCAACGCGTTGATTGTCAGTGTGTTATGCCGCCTGTGTCTTGCCGTCTTACAGGCGGCCTGCCATTGCCTCGCGGCGGCTTGCCGGCAGGCACGAGAGCTGGGGTGGGGGATAAACTAAAAAAATGGAGGTTAAAGTCCTGATAATCAAATTTTTTTATTAGTTTTGCAACCGTTGCGGCCGCTGCTGCCTGCTTGCGGCAGGATGACCGGCGGCGAGCCCGTTTATTTAACCCCAAAAACATCGAGATATGAAACAATATTCAGCCTTGCAGTTTATTCGCCGAGTTATGCTTATGATGCTTGTGGCATTGGCCCTGACGGGCTTGTCGTCGTGCCACGACGACGAAGACGCGCCGGAGGTTAAGCCCGAGCAGCGCACGCTGTTCATGTATTTCCCGTGGTCGACCAACCTGACCGACTACTTCTACGACAACATCCTTGCCATGGAAGAGGCCATCGCCAAGACCGGACTCGACAACGAGCGCGTGATAGTGTTCATATCAACAAGCTCATCGGAGGCCGAGATGTTCGAGATAACCTGCAACGGCGGAAAATGCACCCGCACCGAGCTGAAGACCTACGACAACCCCTCGCTCACCACGGCTGCCGGCATATCGGGCATACTAAGCGACATGAAGACCTTTGCCCCGGCCGACGTCTACGCCATGACCATAGGTTGCCACGGCATGGGATGGCTGCCCGTTGAGAGCAAATACAAGGCCAAGGGGCAGGCGCCTGCCTTCGTGCCGCATTACAGCGCCGACAAGGGCTACGCCATGACGCGCTACTTCGGCGGCGTTACGAGCGACGACCAGACAGACATATCAACGCTGGCCGACGCCATATCCGACGCCGGGCTGAAGATGGAGTTCATACTCTTTGACGACTGCTACATGTCGTCGGTCGAGGTGGCTTACGACCTGCGCCACGTAACCGGCCACATCATAGCCTGCCCTACGGAGATAATGGCCTACGGAATGCCCTATGCCGAGATAGGCGCAAGCCTGCTCGGAGAGCCCGACTATAAGGCCATAGCCGACGGATTCTATGAATTTTATTCCAACTACGACTATCCCTATGGCACGCTCGGCATAACCGACTGCAGCCAGCTCGACGCCCTGGCAGAGATCATGAAGCTGATAAACAGCCGCTACGAGTTCGACAGTCTGCAGCTCTACAGCCTGCAGCGCATGGACGGATACACGCCCGTGCTGTTCTTCGACTTTGGCGACTACGTTGAGCATCTTTGTCCCGACGAGGCCCTGCTCGCCGAGTTCAAGGCCCGCCTGGCCCGCGCCGTGCCCTATGCCGTGCACACAGAGCAGTATTATTCGTCATACAGGGGAGCCGTCGACATAAACACCTATTCGGGCATCACCACCTCGGAGCCGAGCACCCACTCGCTTGCCGCCGACGTGGTTGACACCAACTGGTATAAAGCCACCCACTGACACCGCCCGTGCCTGCCGCCGACGGCAGCCATGAGCCGCGCCGAAACAGCTGCGCAAGGCCTTCGAGGGGCTACATTCCACGAAAAAAGCGTTTTCGTTTTGTAGTCCGCCCGATTTATATTAACTTTGCCGTTCAAAAGGAAATAAAGTATTATTTACACTATATGGAAGATAAACATTTCAAGCGCACCACCGTAACCGCCGCCCTGCCTTATGCCAACGGCGGAGTGCACATCGGCCACCTGGCCGGAGTTTATGTGCCGGCAGACATCTATGTGCGCTATCTCAGACTTAAGAAACAAGACGTTAGATTCATCTGCGGAAGCGACGAGCACGGAGTGCCCATCACCATCCGCGCAAAAAAAGAAGGCATAACGCCGCAGCAGGTTGTAGACCGCTATCACGCAATGATAAAGAAGAGCTTTGCCGACTTCGGCATCTCGTTCGACATCTACAGCCGCACAACCTCTGACACACACTCAAAGGTTGCGTCAGACTTCTTCAAGAAGCTCTACGAAGAAGGCAAGCTCATCGAGAAAACCTCAATGCAGTATTACGACGAGGAGGCACATCAGTTCCTCGCCGACCGCTACATAACGGGCGAATGTCCTCACTGTCACAACCCGAAGGCTTATGGCGACCAGTGTGAGAAGTGCGGATCAGACCTCGACCCCACAGAACTCATCAATCCCAAGAGCGCCATCAGCGGCTCGCAGCCCGTGCTGAAGGAGACCAAAAACTGGTATCTGCCGCTCAACGAGTATCAGGACTGGCTCAAGCAATGGATACTCGAGGGACACAAGGAGTGGCGTCCAAACGTCTACGGACAGTGCAAGTCATGGCTCGACCTCGACCTGCAGCCGCGCGCCATGACCCGCGACCTCGACTGGGGTATACCCGTTCCTGTGGAAGGAGCTGAGGGCAAGGTGCTCTATGTATGGTTCGACGCCCCGATAGGCTACATCTCAAACACCCAGGAACTCATGCCCGAGGACTGGGAGAAGTGGTGGAAAGACCCCGAGACACGCCTCGTTCACTTCATCGGTAAGGACAACATCGTGTTCCACTGCATCGTGTTCCCCACAATGCTTAAGGCTCACGGAGGCTACATCCTGCCCGACAACGTACCTGCAAACGAGTTCCTCAACCTCGAGAACGACAAGATATCAACATCACGCAACTGGGCGGTATGGCTCCACGAATACCTCGAGGAACTGCCCGGCAAGCAGGATGTGCTGCGCTATGTGCTCACCGCCAACGCGCCCGAGACAAAGGACAACAATTTCACATGGAAAGACTTCCAGGAGCGCAACAACAGCGAGCTGGTGGGCATCTACGGCAACTTCGTCAACCGTGCGCTGCAGCTTACAAAGAAATACTGGAACGGCGTTGTTCCGGCATGCGGCGAGCTGCAGGACATCGACAAGCAGACCATCGAGGAGTTTAAGGACGTCAAGGCCAACGTTGAGCATCTGCTCGACAACTTCAAGTTCCGCGATGCCCTCAAGGAGGCCATGAACCTTGCACGCATCGGCAACAAGTACATAGCCGACTGCGAGCCTTGGAAGGTTGCAAAGACCGACATGAAGCGCGTGGAGACTATCCTCAACATATCTCTCCAGCTCGTTGCCAACCTGGCAATAGCCTTCGAGCCGTTCCTGCCTTTCAGCAGCGCAAAGCTCCGCAAGATGATAAACATCGACCAGTTCGACTGGAATCAGCTCGGCTCTACCGACCTGCTCGAGGCCGGACATCAGCTTGCTGAGCCCGAACTGCTGTTCGAGAAGATAGAGGACGACGTCATAGAGTTCCAGCTCAAGAAACTCGAGGAGACCAAGAAGGCCAACGAGGCTGCCAACTATAAGGCCAAGGAGATTAAGCCCAACATACCTTTCGAGGACTTTGAGAAGCTCGACATCCGCGTAGGTTTCATCAAGGCATGCGAGAAAGTAAAGAAAGCCGACAAGCTGCTCAAGTTCACTATCGACGACGGAAGCGGTCAGGACCGCACCATCGTCAGCGGCATTGCCAAGTTCTACAAGCCCGAAGACCTCGTGGGCAAGCGTGTCTGCTTCATCGCCAACCTTGCTCCGCGCAAGCTGAAGGGCATCGAGAGCCAGGGCATGATACTCTCTGCCGAGGACTTCGACGGCTCTCTGAGCGTCATTACAACCTCTGCCGACGTTAAGCCGGGCAGCCAGGTGTGCTGATGCATTGGGCATAACGCCTTGCGGGCGGCCCTCGGGCACGCTGCGGCAGGGCTGACATTGCCTTACGGAAGACAACGTTATAGCATATAAAATATAACCGGATAATATAAAGACGCATGCTCCATGATGCTGGTGCATGCGTCTTTTATTTTTATGAATGCCGCCGCCGGAGGCCGCCAGTCATGCCTCTCAGGCGTCAATACATGCCCTGACAGAACTTATTATGCCGCTGTTGTGCCGTTATTTCGTGCCGTGTTATTATCTTTGCGGCATGAAATATGTTTTCATGTTGATAGGTTCTGTGTCGCTGGTGCTGGGAGTTGCAGGCATATTTCTGCCCCTGCTGCCCACCACGCCCTTTCTTCTGCTTGCTGCGGCGATGTTCTTTCGCAGTTCGCCGCGTGCCTACAGGTGGCTTCTCGGGCACAGATATCTCGGTCCGTACATACGCAGCTTCCGCGAGGACCGCAGCATACCGCTGCGCGCCAAGATAGTGGCTTTGTCGCTGCTGTGGCTCACGTCGCTTCATTGTGTGGTGCTGATATTCGACTCCTGGTGGCTGCGTGCCGCCATGCTTGCCGTTGCCCTGGGCGTGAGCTGCTATATATTGTCGTTCAAGACGCGGCGCAATGCCGACTGAGGACATTCCTTCAGTTGGCTTACTTGTTGCCTTCAGTCTTATTATGTAGGTGCAGTGTCCTTGTCCCTGTTGTTTCTTTATCGGCGTAAATATATAAAATGCGACCGGCGTCGGTTCTATCCGTGATAGATTCTGACGGCCGGTCGCACTGCGATGTGTTGCGTTATAAATAACTTAAACTATTTATTGGTCTGGTCTATTCGTATCCGTTCTCCATTCCGTTCATGTTCTCAGAGCCTTCGTTGGCGCTGTTGTTGACCTTCTTCTTAGGTGCCTTTGCCTTCATATTACCGAAGTTCCATGTCAGCGAGAGGTTCACGGTGCGTCCGCTTCTCCAGTTTTTCTGATAGCGTGTGAAGGTGTCTGAGCTTGTGTAGTTCTCAAACTTGCGCGAGTTAAGCAGGTCGCGGCAGTTGATGGCGAGCGTCAGCTTCTTGTCGAGGAATGTCTTGCGCAGACCCAGGTCCATGCTGAAGTTGGCCTTGCGGTATCCCTGTGTGATCACCTGGCGTGCGCGGTAGCGTCCTGACAGCTGCAGAGATATGTCCCAGGGCAGCATCAGCGAAGCCTGCATGCGTGCGTTCCATGTAAAGTTGTTGTTGCTCTCGCCTGTAACGGTCTGGCCGTCCACGTCGTATGTAAAGCCGTCGAGCTTGTAGTAGTAGGCGTTTGCCGTGGTGGTGAGGTCGAGTATGCGGCATATTCTGTTCTTCAATACCAGTTCGAGACCGGTGCTCAGGCTGTTAGACACGTTCATGTATGTCTGATACATCATGTTGTCCGTGCTGCTCTGATATTTTATCTGCTGTATGACGTCGCTTGTGGGGCGATAGTATGCGCTGACAAGCATTGAGTGAGCGTCCCATGTCTTCAGGTAGTTGAGCGAGAACGAGTTGCTGAACTCAGGAGTAAGTTCGGGGTTACCGAACGATATCATCGATGCGTCGCGTGTGTTCTTGAAGCTGTTGAGCTGGCCTCCCCACGGACGGCGCAGACGGCGTGTATAGTTGAGCTGCAGCTGCTGTGTCTCGTCGAGCTGATAAGAGAGGAACACGCTCGGGAACAGTTCGAAGTAGTCTTTCTTGAACGGATTGTCGCGTTTCGATGGGTCGTGTTCCTGCTCGTAGGTGTAGCTTTCGGTGTTCACGCGCCAGTATTCGCCGCGCAGACCGGCCATTACGCCGAACTTACCGAACTTCATCGTTGCTGTTGCATAGAGCGCGTGCAGGTCCATGTTGTAGATAAAGCGGTTATAGTAAGCCTGGTCTTCCACTTGGTTTACGCCGTCCCATGACGTGTCGTCGATAAAAGACTCCTGCGGAGAGTTCTCGCGGCTGAAGTTGCCTTGGTATCCTGCCTGAAGCATAATCTTGTCGGTTATGGGGTTCTCGTAGTCGAGTTTCACCTCCCACGACCTGTTGTTCATCAGCATCGGGCGGTTCTGGTAGTCGTATTCTGTGGGCAGCGGCTCGTCGATATATGTGGTGCTGTCCTGGTAGATGTTGCTCTGGTCCATCTTCCATTTGTTGAAGTCGACGGTGAAGTCGAGATAATGCTTGTCGGTGAAGTTGTGGCGGTAGTTGAACTCGCCGTAGTACATGTTCATGTCAGAGCTTCCCGACGAGCGGCGCAGCATGATGTAGCTGTCCTGCGGTGCGCCTATCGTACCATAGTGATACGGCGTTGTGCCTCCGTTCTTGTGTCCGCCGACCATTGTCATTCCGCTCAGTGTGAACTCGTCCTTGTCGGTTGCGCGGAAGGTTAGTCCGGCGCGTGCGAACATATTGTTGCCCATGCGGTCGTTGTCGGCCGTGTACGACTGATATTCGTTGGTGTTGAGATACTCCTGATAGCTCATCGAGCCGCCGTCGTTGCTGCGGTGGCGGTAGCCCAGGCTGGCGTATCCCTCAAAGCGTCCGATGTTGAAGTTGATGTTGCCGTTCACGTTGGCGCTTCCACGCGTGCTTCCTCCTGCCTGCACAGAGCCGTAGTATCCTGCCTGGCGGTTCTTCTTAAGTATGATGTTAATGATGCCGGCGCTTCCCTCGGCGCTGAATTTTGCCGACGGGTTGTCTATCACCTCTATTCTCTCGATGCTCTCAGAAGGCAGCTGCTGAAGGATTTCGGCACGGTTGTCGCTCGTCAGTCCGCTTGCCTTTCCGTTGATCCACACCTCCACGCTGGTGTTGCCGCGCAGCGATATGTTGCCGTCAGTGTCAACCTCTACCGACGGGATGTTCTCCAGCACGTCTGTGGCGTCGCCTCCGGCATTGGTGATGTCCTGCGAAACGTCGAACGACTTGCGGTCAACCTCGAGCCTCATTGTAGGCCTCTGTGCCGTCACCGTAACCTCTTCGAGCGTCTGGCTGTCGTCGTTCATGTAGATCTTCTTAAAGTTCATGTGCCTTTTGTTCTCAACTACGCTGAACGCTTTTTCAACCGTGGTGTAGCCTATGTAGGTAAGCTTCACGGTGTAGTTGCCATAAGGCAGCTTGTCGATGTAGAACAGGCCTTTCTCGTCTGAGATGGCACCTTTTACGAATTTTGATGTTGCACGGTTATACACAGCAACGTTGACGAAGGGCATAGCCTCTCCCGTCTGTGTATCCTCAACCTTTCCCCTTACGCTGCCTTGCGCATGGCATATGGCGGCGTATAATACTAACAGACTAAAAATAATAAGTTTCTTCATAACACCTATTGTGATGTTTTTAAGCGTGAAAAGTTTAATTGTTAATATGATTTTTCACATTTTATTTGGTTTTACGTCATAAACTGACTAACTTTGCAGTCGGATTGGTCTCATAGTTCAATGGATAGAACAAGTCTCTCCTAAAGATTAGATCCGAGTTCGATTCTCGGTGAGACCACTTTCAGAGCGGCATCCATGCGGTTGCCGCTTTTTTGTTTTGCCGCCCTGCCGTATATGTGCATGTCGTAGCCGCTCTGGCCCGCGTGCCGTCAGGCAGCCGGGGCGTAGGCATGAGCGGCAGGCGAGGGCCTTGCGGCAGATGCGTTGTGCCTCCGCTTTATATATACGCAACAGCCGCTTAATTGTGTCATAACATTATGATATTTTAACGTTGAGGCCGATTTCTGCCTTTTGTTTTAACACATCGCGGAGCGCGTTTCGGCGTTTCACGGGGCCGTGTCTTGCCGCTCTAATGTCCGTTTTGTCATGTCCGTCATGCCGTTTATGGTCAGAAATTCCCCAAGCTCATCATTCTTTCATTGATTTTCGCCCCGTTTTTCAGTCAGAAAGCCATGCTCTTATGCTGCAAAAGGCATCCTTTTACGCCCTGAAAGCTATCCTTTCGCCTTGCAAAAGGTGGCCTTTCGCATTGCCGTTTCGTGCCATTTGTCATGCCGTTTGCGTAATGTGCTGATTAATAAGGTGTTATAAAACATGCCGTTTTTTCGTGTTTTTCATGCCAAAATACGTTCCGCTTTCAAAAATACGGCTGTCTTGGCATAGCCAATTAACTTATTTAACATCTTTTCGTTCCGTCGTCCTGAATACCCATAAATTATTATCCGCCCCGGCAAGTGTGTGCCTCTGCAGGGCCATAAAAATACCGATTTTTTGCTATTGCAGGCATTTTTATTTACAATTAACTTTGCAGCGGTTTTATTTATTAACGAAAATACTTGTCAAAGTGAAAGCAAAAGGCTTTAGATTAACGCTTATTTTAATTAATGTTCTTATATCGCTTACACTGCATGCGCAGACAGGCGGCAGCGGAACAATATCGGGAAAGATAGTAACAGACGGCAAGCAGGCAGTGGAATACGCCACGGTCAGGCTGAAGGGCACATCATACGGCGGCCATACAGACATGCAGGGCGTATATCATATAACCGCCCCGGCAGGGCGCTACAGCCTTGTGGTGTCGGCCGTAGGATACAAGACCGTGGAGCAGACCGTCGCCATCGAGGCAGGCGTAAGGCAGAAGCTGAACGTCATGATGAAGGAAGATGCCATACAGCTCGATGAGGTTTCGGTGGTGTCGGCAGGCGTAAGCAGAGTGAAAAACTCAGCCTACAACGCCGTGGCTGTAGACACCAAGGACATGCTCAACACTACCAAGACGCTGAGCGAGGCCCTCGCCAAGACACCCGGACTAAAGCTCAGGGAGTCAGGCGGAGTAGGTTCCGACATGAACCTCATGCTCGACGGCTTCAGCGGCAAGCACGTAAAGATATTCATCGACGGCGTGCCGCAGGAAGGCGTGGGCAGCTCGTTCGGGCTGAACAACATACCCGTGAGCTTTGCCGACCGCATAGAGGTCTACAAGGGCGTGGTGCCCGTGGGCTTCGGCACCGATGCCATAGGCGGCGTTGTCAACATCGTCACCAACCGCAAGCGCCGCAGCTGGTTTCTTGACGCATCCTACTCTTATGGCTCATTCAATACACATAAGTCGTACATAAACTTCGGACAGACGTTCAAGAACGGCTTTACCTATGAGATAAACGCCTTTCAGAACTACTCCGACAACAGCTACCGAGTTGATGCTCCGGTGCTCGACTTCGGCTCGCAGAGCATTGATACAAAGACGCTCTACAGCGTAAAGCGCTTCAACGACACCTATCATAACGAGGCAGTGGTGGCAAAGTTCGGACTGACAGACAAGAGCTGGGCCGACAGGCTGATGTTCGGCTTCACCTATTCGCACATGTACAAGGAGATACAGACAGGCGTAAGACAGAAGACGGTGTACGGACAGAAACACCGCCACGGCTATTCGCTCATGCCGTCGATCGAGTATTCAAAGCGCGACCTTTTTGTCAAGGGGCTCAGCCTCGTGGCCACAGCCAACTATAACCGCAACTCAACCACCAACGTCGACACGGCAAGCTACCGCTACAACTGGCTCGGCGAGCGGCAGCGCACAAGTTCTCCGGGAGAGCAGTCGTATCTCTACTCGAGGGCAGACAACGACAACTGGAATGCCACTCTCAACATAACATACCGCATAGCGAGGATGCACACGCTGACATTCAACAACGTGTTCAATGCCTTTAGCCGCGACAACACGTCGCTTCTGTACGGACGTGAGGACAAAGACCCCATATCCAAGGAAATGAGAAAGAACATAGCCGGACTCTCATACAGACTCCTGCCTTCGGAAAAGTGGAACATCTCGCTCTTCGGCAAGTACTACCGCCAGTATGTGTCGGGGCCGGTGGCTGTCGACGAGAACGCAAGCAGCTATGTAAGAACCAGCCGTACGATAGACTCCTGGGGCTATGGCGCGGCCGGAACCTGCTTCATCGCTGACGGACTGCAGGCCAAGCTGTCGTATGAAAAGGCTTGCCGCCTGCCCACGATAGAGGAGATGTTCGGCGACGAAGACCTCGAGACGGGCAGCGTGCTCATACGTCCTGAGCGCAGCGACAACGTCAATCTCAGTCTCAGCTGGAGCAAGTCGTTCGGTAGTCACTCGCTTTACGTGGAGGGCGGACTGGTCTACCGCGACACGCGCGACTACATCCAGCGCAGCATTGCCGAGCTCAGCGGCAACCGCGAGGGTGCCTACTATGAGAACTACGGCAAGGTGAAGACAACCGGATTCAACCTTTCGGCACGCTACACCATGGGCCGCTGGCTCAGCATTGGCGGCAACTTCACCCGCATGGACGTGCGCGACAACGAGAAGATAATGGTGGGCAGCACCTCGGTGGCCAATCCCGTGTATAAGTCGCGCATGCCAAACGTGCCATGGCAGTTTGCCGATGCCGACGTAAACTTCTACTGGCACGACCTTCTGAAAGAAGGAAACATGCTCACAGTGACCTACGACAACCAGTATCTGCACAGCTTCTGTTACTATTCCGAAGGCGTGCAGGCCGTCAATCTGAGCGACTATATGGTGCCTACGCAGTTCTCCCACAACCTCACTCTTACCTACAGCATGTGCCGCGGACGCTACAACGTGTCGCTTGAGTGCCGCAACTTCACCAATGAGAAGCTCTACGACAACTTCAGTCTGCAAAAGGCGGGGCGCGCATTCTACGGCAAGGTGAGGATATATTTAGGCAGATGAGATGCCGGTTACACGAAGGATAAACGATAAAGTTAAACTAAATAATAAATTTAAGACAAATGAATAAGAACCGTTTCCTTGCCGGAATGCTGGCCATTGCTGCGTCCGGAGTTTTCTTTGCGTCATGTTCTGACGATGCCGCTGACGATGGCGGAGGTGCAGCTTCAGGCATTACGAACCCTTATGTGATAGCAACCACAGTCACAGGCTCTAACACCACGGCCAACATCCTCACCTCGGCAGCGTCGCTTGAGGGCGAGATAACGCCTTCGGGACTTGCCAACGACGGCGCCACCTACTGGGTGTTCCACGGCCGCAAGTATCTTTATGCGCTCAACTATCATCAGGGCGAGAGCGGCACAACCTACTCTTATGTGCGCAACAGCGCTACAGGTGCGCTTGAGCAGCGTGCCAAGGAGTATTACGTTACGCGCTTCACCACCTACGGCCTGTATGACAACTACATCATGACGACGTCGAGCGGCGACGGCAACGCGGCATGGGCCGACCCCGTTACGGGCTATCTGCCGCAGGCGTTCAAGGTGTCTTATCTCGATGTTGACAGCGAGACATTCGAGTCGAACACCGTTGCTACTGACGGCAACGATACTTCCGTGGCCGATGAAGACTATATCTGCGAGAACTTTCTGGGCAACGGCGAGTATGTAACTCTTGCCGGACTGGAGCAGGTGGGCAGCAAGATATACAGCGCAGCCGTGCCGATGGGACTGTCGCAGTATGGCTGTCAGCAGTTTACAGACGATGCCCGCACTCAGTATAAGTGGGTGCGCCCGGGCTATGAAGACCTTATCAAGACCGAGAGCGGCGGCACAAACAGCGGCGCTTACGACAAAGACGAACTGCAATGGACCCAGTGGCCCGACGAATGTTGGGTGGCTGTGTTTGCCGACAGGACACTGAAAGAGAAGAAACTGATAAAGACCGACAAGATAAGTTATGCCTGCGGACGCAACAAGTCGCAGTATTATCAGATGGTATGGGCAACGGACGACGGCCGGTATGTCTACGTCATATCGCCCAGTTATGCCAAGACGATGGCCGATGCACGCCAGCAGACCACGCTGCCGGCAGGAGTGGTGCGCATAGACACGTCGACCGAGGACTTTGACGACTATTACTGCAACCTTGAGCAGCTGTCGCCCAACGGACTTTTGCGCAGCTGGTATATCGGCGGCGACAGCTTTCTGTTCCTTATGTATGATGCCCCGATAACCTCATCGGACAAGACTGCCAACCGCCTTGCCGTGTTCAATGCGTCGGCAAAGACTCTGACCGATGTCACGGGCCTGCCCTCTGACGTGTCAGGCTTCGGCTCAACGCCTTACATGGCCGACGGATATGCCTATGTGTCGGTGAACACCGGGTCGGGCTATCCTGCCATATGGAAGATTGATCCTGCCACAGGTGCGGCCACAAAGGGGCTCACCGTCAGCGGTGCAACCACAGTGACGGCCGTAGGACGCATTGACTGAGCAGTGCTGATGATATGTCGCCGTCATGCAGGCGGAGGTCTGCCGGAGTGCATCTTAGCATGTTCCGGCAGATAATAATTTGACAAAAATGACGTTGAATAATAGTATATGAAAAAGATTTTCTTAAAGTTTCACTTGTGGCTTTCGGTGCCTTTCGGCATCATAGTCACGCTGATATGCTTCTCGGGCGCCATGCTTGTGTTAGAGCCCGAGGCCGTTAAGCTGCTCAGGCACGACGTGCTGTATGTAGACAGACCTCAGCACACGGCGCTGCCGATAGAAAGTCTCGTGAGGAGCGTTGAGCAGACGCTGCCCGAAGACGTAAGGGTTACGGGCGTAACGATGTATGCCGACCCTGAGATGGCATGCAAGGTAAATCTCTCAAAGCCGCGCCGCGCTGCCGTGTATGTAGACCAGTATACGGGCGAGGTGAAGGGGCTGTATGAGCGTCCGGCGTTTTTCGCTACGATGCTGAAGCTTCACCGCTGGCTGTTAGACAGTCGTGACGACAGCGGCGGAGTGTTCTGGGGCCGCACCGTTGTGGGCATATCCACCATTGTTTTTGTGCTGGTGCTGCTGTCGGGCGTGGTGATATGGTGGCCTAAGACGCGCCGCATGCTGCGCAACAGTCTGAAGATAACCGCATCGAAGGGCCGCCATCTGTTGTGGCGAGGCCTGCACGTGGCAGGCGGAATGTATGCCCTGCTGCTGTTGCTCGTCATGGCTCTTACCGGACTTACGTGGTCGTTCCAGTGGTACAGCAGGGGCTTCTATGCCCTCTTCGGCGTCAGCGAGGTGCCCAAGAGCGGTGCCGTGGCGTATGCCGAGCAGGCGAAGAAGGAAAAAAGCAAGGCGAAAGGAGACAGGAATAGGGCTGAAGGTGCCCGTGAAAAGGGCCGGAATGATGCTGCCGCGTGTGCCATGTGGCAGACTGCCTATGACGCCTTGCGCGCCCGCAACCCCGAATATGAGCAGATAACCGTGTCGGACGGTACGGCCGAGGTGGCTTTCGGAGGACTTGGCAACCAGCGTGCTGCCGACAAATATACGTTCGACAAGTCGGCGGGCAGCATAACGTCGGCGTCGCCCTACGCCGACTCGGCAAGGTCGTCAAAGCTGCGCGGCTGGATAATGTCTGTCCACATGGGCACGTGGGGCGGTATGCTCACGCGCTTGCTGTGGTTCGTCGCCGCCCTGTTTGGCGCCACGCTGCCCCTTACGGGCTATTATCTGTGGATACGCCGCCTGCGCTGCCGTGTGCGATGATGATGTCTTGGATGGCGCAAACTGGGCGTATGTATTGAGTTAATGTAGGCGGCCGGACGGTTGGTTTATGCCGCGTCCTGATGTCATGGCATAGGCACAATTGTCCGGCGGACAGATATATATAAGATGAAAGGTGGTCTTTTGCATTCCAAAAGGCCACCTTTTGCCGTCTAAAAGGCCGTCTTTTGCCGTCTGAAAGATGACCTTTTATATTGTAAGCAATATGCTTTGTTTTGCTTAACGGTTTTCTTTTGTAGATATGTCGGCGGCAGATGCTGTAAGCATTAAGGCAAGTTTTGCTTACAGATTTTTGGCGTTTGCGGCTTTACAGGCCTTTTTTTGTTTTCCACATGGCTTTTTTATAATGGAAGTATTGTCCGTAAATAAAAATAAAAGACTGTTTCACGTTCTTTTATTTTGTATTTCACTCAACTTGCATTAACTTTGAATAAGTTAAGCTTCGTCTCGGAAATAAAAATAAAAGACTGTTTCACGCCCTTTTATTTTGTATTTCACTCAACTTGCATTAACTTTGCAAGCATGTTGAAAAATATACTTTTAGTGGCCTTGGGCGGAGCCTGCGGCAGCGTGGCCCGCTATCTGCTGTCGAAGCTTGTGCAGGACAATGCACTGTCTAATTTCCCCTTCGGCACCATGACGGTCAACATTCTGGGATGCCTGCTGATAGGCATGGTCTACGGACTTGCGGAAAACAACATCAGTATAAGCCCTGCGCTGAAGCTTCTCCTCACGGTAGGCTTCTGCGGAGGATTCACCACGTTCAGCACGTTCATGAACGAGTCGCTCTCGCTCCTGCGTGCCGACAGCGCGGCCATGATGGCCCTTTATGTCGGCGGCAGCGTGGCGCTGGGACTGCTGGCCGTGTTTGCCGGATTGCAAATAATAAAACTAATATAAAATGAAGAAGACGTTTTCATCATTATGCTTGTGCACGCTGGCCCTCATGGCGGCCATGCTGACCTCCTGCAACAACAAGAAGTTTCATATAAACGGAACTGTCACCGAGGCCAAAGACTCTGTGCTGTATCTTGAGAACATGAGTCTCGACGGACCGGTGGTGGTCGATTCGGTTAAGCTCGACGACAAAGGTGCCTTCAGCTTCAGCGGAAAGGCTCCCGATGCTCCCGAGTTCTACAGGCTCAGAATAGCCGGACAGATAATCAACCTCAGCGTTGACTCAACCGAGACGGTTGACGTAAAGGCGTCGTATCCCTCTATGGCAACGGGATATACCGTTGACGGCTCGGCCGAATGTGCCACCATCAGAGAGCTCGCCCTGAAGCAGATAGACCTGCAGAACCGCGTGATAGCCGTACAGAACAACCCCAACCTGGGCTACGACCTTACGCGCGACAGCATCGGAAAGCTCGTGGCTGCATATAAGGAAGACATAAAGCGCAACTATATCTATAAGGCACCGATGCGCGCATCGTCGTATTTCGCCCTGTTCCAGACGCTCGGCAACATGCTGATATTCAACCCGCGCGAGAATGCCGACGACGTTAAGGTGTTTGCAGCCGTGGCAACAAGCTGGGACACTTATCATCCCGACGCCCTGAGAGGCAAGAACCTGCACAACATAGCCATTGAAGGCATGAAGAACGTGCGCATCATGCGCAACAAGATGGCAGCCCAGAACATCGACGCCAGCAAGGTGAACGTGTCTAACATCATAGACATCTCGCTGCTCGACAATCAGGGCAACCGCCGCAGTCTGACCGACCTGAAGGGCAAGGTGGTGATGCTCGACTTCCATGTCTTCGGCTCAAACGGCTCTACGAAACGTATAATGGAGATGCGCGAGCTGTATAACAAATATCACGACCGCGGCTTCGAGATCTATCAGGTGGCGTTCGATCCGGACGAACACTTCTGGAAAACGCAGACTGCCGCACTGCCCTGGATAAGCGTAAGAGACCCGCAGGGACTGCAGTCGCAGAACCTTGCCGCTTATAACGTGAGCAGCATACCAACCTTCTTCCTCATAGACCGCAACAACGAGGTGAAGAAGCGCGACTCGCAGATAACTGACATAGACGCCGAGATAAACGCCCTGCTTAACTGATATCAGAGGTAAGGCCAAGGCAAAAGAATACAGGCGGGTTCTATAAATTCGGAATAGACAGCATGACAGCAGCCAAGACAGTCATCGGAAGCCGGATTTATAGAACCCGCCTTAAATTATAACAGAGCGTTGAGGCTTTGCCCCCGCCGTGTGCATGATGACATTCAACATTTATAAATACGTGATAATAGAGATGAAGAACTTTAGAAAAATTAGCTTGCTTACCTTCCTGCTGCTCGCATTTGCAGCCGTAAGGCTGTGCGCCGGGCGTCATTACACGGTGATAGTGTCGCTCGACGGATGCCGCTGGGACTATCCGATGATGTACGACACGCCGTTTCTCGACTCGCTCGGAAGCCGCGGCGTTAGCGCCGTTATGCGCCCGTCGTTCCCCTCGAAGACATTTCCCAACCACTATACGCTTGCCACAGGACTCGTGCCCGACCATCACGGAATAATAGCCAACAGGTTTTATGACGTGGCTTCGGGCCGCACCTACAGCATAAGCGACAAGGCAACGAGCAAGGACGGCTCGTTCTATGGAGGCGAACCGATATGGCTCACGGCAAAGCGGCAGGGCGTAAAGGTGGGCGTTGTCTACTGGCCAGGCTCTGATGTGGCCATCAAAGGCATGTATCCCGACTACTACAAGGACTACGCAAAGAAGCCTCTGCTGACCTTTCCCGAACGCCTTGACGAGGCTGAACGCCTGCTGACGCTGCCCGACAGCGTGCGTCCGCAGCTCGTGATGATATACTTTAACGAGCCCGACCACAGCGGACACTCGTACGGACCGGCATCTAAGCAGACGCGTAAGGCCGTCGAGGAGCTCGACTCGCTGATGTGCAGCCTGTACAAAAGGCTGCGCGCGCTGCCCTGCGGACAGGACATCAACTTCATTGTTACGTCCGACCACGGCATGGCATCCACATCGCCCGAGCGCATAATACGCCTCTCAGAATATCTGAAACCCGAATGGTGTGAGCGCGTCATGGCAGACCTGCCCACGCTGATATTCCCGAAGAAGGGCCACGAAGACGACATAATGAATGCCCTGAGGGGCGTGGCGCACATACGGACGTGGAAGAAAGATGAAGTGCCCGAGTGCTTCCATTACGGCACCAACCGCAACATTGCGCCGATAGTGGTAATGCCTGACGTGGGCTGGGTGGTGTCGGAAGACGGCAGGGTGATACCCGGCAACCACGGATTCGACCCCTACAACTCAGAACTTAACGTGCCCTTCCGTGCCGAGGGGCCCGACTTCAAGCACGGATATGTGAAGACCGCCATGTTCGACAACACCTGCATATATCCTCTTCTGTCGCGTCTGCTGGGCATAGAGCCTGCCCCTTGCGACGGCAACATAGGCGACGTGGCAGACCTGCTCGCGCCGGTTGGACAATAAGATCATATACATATATTCTTTGCGGAGGCAGTGCGGCGGCACGCCTCCGCTTTTTTTATTCCGTCAGGTGCCGTGAATGTCAACCGTGAAGGACAGAATAAGCACGCTGAACGGGCATTGAACGGCATTGAGACATCAAGTAACACAAAGGTAAACACATTGAAACGTTATTGTCAGACGATAGCAACGCCGGAGTAATCAGTGTTTTGTTACTTTGCGGCATAACAAGATAAAACATATAAAAGATGCTCGGAATTTTCAACGACTGCTTTCCGCCGATAATGGACGGGGTGTCTGTAACGGTGCAGAACTATGCGCGGTGGCTCAACCGCAAGTGCAACAATGTGTGCGTGGTGACGCCTTCGGTGCCCGGTACGGTGTATGATGAGGAGTTTCCCGTTTACAATTACTTCTCTCTGCCCATACCCATGCGCAAGCCTTACCGCATGGGTTTCCCGCGTGTCGACCTGCCTTTCCGCTCCCGTATAGGCAAAGTCGGCTTCTCGCTGGTGCATGCCCACAGTCCGTTTTCGTCGGGCAGGCTGGCGCTGAAGATTGCGCGCGAGCAGAACATCCCCATCGTTGCCACGTTCCACTCTAAATACCGGGCCGACTTTGAGCGCGCCATACCAAACAGGATGGTTGTCGACTATATGGTGAAAAACGTCGTCGACTTCTACAGTCAGGCCGACGAGGTGTGGATTCCGCAGGCATCTGTCGAGGATACTCTGCGCGAATATGGCTACAAGGGCAGGGTGGAAGTGGTGGACAACGGCAACGACTTTGCCGCCGACACACGCACAGACCTGCTCAGGAGCGAAGGCCGCGCGATGCTCGGGGCAGGATGCTGCGAGCCGGTGCTGCTCTTCGTGGGGCAGCATATCTATGAGAAGAATCCGCAGCTCATCATCCGTTCGCTCGCCAACATGCGCGACCGCTCATGGCACATGTATTTCATTGGCACGGGATATGCCGCCGGCGAACTGCGGCAGATGGTGCAGTCAAAGGGACTTGACGACAGAGTGACGTTCCTCGGACAGATAACCGACCGCGAGAAGCTTAAGCGCTGTTATGCCGCAGCCGACGTGTTCCTCTTCCCGTCGCTCTACGACAACGCCCCGCTCGTGGTGCGCGAGGCTGCAGCCATGCACACGCCGTCGCTCATGGCGCAAGGCTCGACGGCTGCAAGCGTGATAAGAGACAACGTGAACGGCTTTTTGTGCAGTGCCGACGAACAGGGCTTCACGGAGCGCCTGGTGCAGATTCTTGCCGACGAACGCCTGCGCCGTGCAGCCGGCGATAACGCACGCGCCACGCTGGCACGCTCATGGCAGGACATAGCCGACGAGGTCTACGACCGCTACATGCATCTCGTGCGCCGTCGCGGAGGCATGCTCTCGGCATGATTTCAAGGATTATTATACAGCCGTCTGCGTCGTGACGACGCCCGTGGCGGCATACATGATACAGCAAAAACCTTTATTTCTATACTATTTATGACACACATTCTAAGGCGTTGCCGGGCGGACAATGGTGCCGTCGGCAACGCCTTGTCTTTCAGACAGTTACAGACGGCTTTCCAAAAGACCGTCTTTTAGCCTCTGAAAGGTGCCCTTTCGGGCGCTGAAAGGGCATCTTTTGCAGCGCGAAACATGGCCTTTTGCAAAGCCGTCTGCGGCATGATAAAAAATATTTACATATATCCCGGCTTTTCGTCCGTTCGGGCCATGCGCTCATCAGTTGTCGTTCTGTGCCCCATGTGATGCGCCGTGGCGGCGCCGATGAAACCTCCATGTGGCAAAAAAGCCGCGCAGACGGACGAAAGAGCGTGAAAAAATGTATTAAAAGGCATAACTTTTTGCAAAGCCGGATAAAAATCTTATTTTTGCAGACTATATGGTACTGAATTATATTTGGATAGCATTTTTCGTGGTTGCCTTCGTCATAGCCCTGTTCAGGCTTGTGGTGATGGGCGACACCGAGGTGTTTCCCGAAATAATGAACTCCACGTTTGCCTCGTCCAAGACGGCCTTCGAGATATCCCTCGGCCTTACGGGCGTGCTGTCGCTGTGGCTCGGCATAATGAAGATAGGCGAGCGCGGCGGCGTGGTCAATGCGCTGGCAAGGGTGCTTAGTCCGGTGTTCACGCGCCTTTTTCCCGACATACCGAAGGGCCATCCCGTTACGGGCAGCATATTCATGAACATAGCCGCCAACATGCTCGGCCTCGACAATGCTGCCACTCCGCTCGGCCTCAAGGCCATGGAACAGATGCAGACGCTCAACACAAGGAAGGACACGGCAACGAATCCGATGATAATGTTCCTCGTGCTCAACACGTCGGGGCTAACCATCATCCCCGTTTCCATAATGGTCTACCGTGCCCAGATGGGCGCGGCACAGCCCACGGACATATTCATCCCCATACTCCTTGCCACGTTCTTCTCTACGCTGACGGGCATCATCGTCACCAGTCTGTACCAGCGCATCAACCTGCTTAACCGCGTGATGCTGCTCACCCTGGGCGGCCTTTGCGTTGCGGTGGCAGCCGTGATGTGGGGCTTCGGCAGACTCGACAAGGAGCAGATGAACATCGTTAGCACGTCGGTGGCCAACATTCTGCTGTTCACCATCATCATAACATTCATCCTCGCAGGAGTCAGAAAGAAGGTGAACGTCTACGATGCGTTCATCGAAGGCGCCAAGGACGGCTTCTCGACGGCAGTGAGGATAATACCTTATCTGGTGGCAATACTCGTTGGAATCGGCGTTTTTCGCGCCTCGGGAGCCATGGATATGCTCATAGGCGGCATAAAATGGGTGGTTGAGGCCTGCGGTGGCAACACCGACTTTGTGGGTGCATTGCCCACGGCACTGATGAAGCCGCTGTCGGGCAGCGGTGCGCGCGGCATGATGGTGGACGCCATGACAACCTACGGCGCCGACTCGTTCGTGGGCCGTCTGAGCTGCATCTTCCAGGGATCAACCGACACCACGTTCTATATCCTTGCCGTATACTTCGGCAGCGTGGGCGTAAGATACACCCGCCACGCCGTGGCCTGCGGTCTTCTGGCCGACCTTGCCGGCGTGATAGCGGCCATAGCCATATGCTATATGTTCTTCGGATGATGCCGCAGGGCAGTAAGAAGGGCATTAATATGATGTCAGAAAATATAACTTATTAGATATTATGAGTAATCTTAAAGGTCTTGCAAAAGACACGGCCATCTACGGACTGAGCAGCATCGTGGGCCGTTTTCTCAACTATCTGCTCGTGCCTCTCTACACCGCCAAGCTCTCGGCGGCAAGCGGCGGCTACGGGGTTATAACCAATGTATATGCCTATACGGCGCTGCTGCTCGTCATCCTTACCTACGGTATGGAGACAACCTTCTTCCGCTTTGCCAACAAGGAGGGCGAAAATCCGCAGAAAGTTTACTCTACCACGCTCATGGCAGTAGGCTTCACGTCGCTCCTGTTCGTGGCGTTGGTGCTTGCGTTCATAGGTCCCATTTCATCGGCTATGGGCTATGCAGAGCATCCCTCATATGTATGGGTTATGGCAATAGCCGTTGCGCTCGACGCGTTTCAGTGCATCCCGTTCGCATATCTGCGCTACAAGAAGCGCCCGATAAAGTTTGCCGCGCTCAAGCTCTTTAACATCGTGCTTACCATTGCGCTCAACCTTGTGTTCTTCCTGCTGCTGCCCGCGCTCTACGAAAATGGCGGAAACGGCGGTTTCATCGGCAATATCTACAGTCCGGAGGTGGGCGTAGGCTATGTGTTCTACATCAACCTGTTCTGCTCAGCCTCGCTAATGTTCCTGCTTGTAAAGGAGCTTACGGGCTTCAAATACACCTTCGACCGTGCCCTCATGCGCCGCATGCTGTCTTACAGCTGGCCTATCCTGGTGCTCGGCATTGCCGGAATACTTAATCAGACGGCCGACAAGATACTCTTTCCTTATATCTACAAGAACGCCGACGCTCACTCGCAGCTCGGCATCTACGGCGCCGCCAGCAAGATAGCGATGATCATGGCCATGATAACTCAGGCGTTCCGCTATGCCTACGAGCCGTTCGTGTTCGGCAAGGCGAAGGACAAGGACAACCGCGAAACCTACGCCAAGGCAATGAAGTATTTTGTTGTCTTCACCCTTCTGGCATTCCTCGTAGTGATAGGATATATGGACATTCTGCGCCATCTCATCGGCCGCGACTACTGGAGCGGACTCAAGGTGGTGCCCATCGTGATGGCGGCAGAGATAATGATGGGTGTATATTTCAATCTGTCGTTCTGGTATAAACTCATCGACAAGACCATCTGGGGCGCCTGGTTCTCCGGGGCAGGCTGCCTGGTGCTCATCCTTGTCAACGTGATATTCGTGCCCCGCTTCGGCTACATTGCCTGTGCGTGGGGCGGATTTGCAGGCTACGGCACGGCCATGCTGCTCTCTTACTTCGTAGGACAGAAGCATTATCCGATAGCCTATCCCGTCAAAGACATCATGCTCTATGTGGGCGTGGCCCTCGTTATGTTCGTTGCCATGCGCTTTGCCAACGCCGATCTGCCCGTATGGGCTGCCCTCGGCGTCAACACACTGCTTATAGTGATGTTCATGGCAATGATCGTTAAGCGCGACTTCCCGCTCTCCGGGCTTCCCGTCGTCGGCAAATACTTCCGCAAGTAGCGTGCCGCACGGTGCCCCTTGCGCCGTCTGTGGCGATGCGGGACGTCAGTGACCGTAACAGATATAATAATATAATCGACAATTATCCTTAATCCTTTTAAAACATACACAATGAAAAAAGCAAAAGCTCTATTACTTTCAGCGCTCATGGCGGCTGCCCCCATGGCTCATGCTGACGAAGGAATGTGGACGCTCTACAACCTGCCACAGGCTGTTTACGACCAGATGAAATCTTACGGTTTCAGTCTTCCTTACAACGACATTTATGGCAGCAAGGACGCCATCAAGAACTCTGTAGTGCTCTTTGGCGGCTTCTGCTCGGGCGTGGTTGTATCGCCCGACGGCCTTGTATTCACCAACCATCACTGCGGTTTTGAGGCAATACGCAGCCACTCTACCGTGGAGCACGACTACATGCTCAACGGCTTCTATGCCAAGAGCTATGAAGAAGAGCTTCCTAACGAAAACCTCTTCGTTAGCTTCATGGTTAAGCAAGAGGACGTAAGCCAGCGCCTCAAGGCTCTCGGCATAGACAAACTGTCTGACGAGGAGGCCACACAGCTCATCGACTCTGTTGCTGCCGCTATGACAGAAGAGGCACGTCAGGCCGACAAAGGTCTTCACGTTGAGATTGACCCGTACTATGAAGGCAACCAGTATTTTGCCACTACATACCGCATGTTCACCGACGTGCGCCTCGTTTTCACCGTACCTAAGTCTATGGGTAAGTTCGGTGGCGAGACAGACAACTGGATGTGGCCGCGCCAGACATGCGACTTCAGCGTGTTCCGTATATATGCCGACCCGAAGACTAACGGCCCGGCAGAATATTCTAAGGACAATGTGCCTTATAAAGCACCTCACTGGGCACAGGTTTCGCTCGACGGATACAAGGACGGCGACTTCGCAATGACTGTTGGTTATCCCGGAAGCACCGAGCGTTATCTCTCTTCTTACGGCATCAAGGAGATGCGCGACGCAGGCAACGCAACACGTGTGCAGGTGCGCGGCGTAAAGCAAGAGATAATGAAGCGCCACATGCAGGCCGACGAGGCTGTGCGCATCAAGTATGACTCTAAGTACGCACAGAGCGCCAACTACTGGAAAAACTCTATGGGTATGAACAAATGTATCGATTCTATCGGTATCATCGGCCAGAAACAGGCTTACGAGAAACTTATCCGCCAGTATCAGGAGAAGACAGGATACCTGCAGGGCAAGCTCGACTTCGACAAGATGGCTAAGCTCTACGGCGAGCGTTTCGACCGCATGCGTGCCTTCTATTACTGGTATGAGACATTCAACGGAACATGCGAGCTGACATCACGCGCGCTCAAATACTGCAACGGCATGGAGGCCAAGGGCTCAGAGAAAGACTCGCTGAAGATGTACAACGAGTTTGAGGACAACAGCGACGCATGGGACGAGGCACTGGATAAAGAGGTGTTCTCTGTGCTGCTCCAGAACTACCGCGAGCACGTAGACAAGCAGTATCTGCCGTCGTTCTATACAACAATCGACAAGAAGTTCAAGGGCAACTGCAAGGCTTATGTTGACTATCTCTACAAGAAGTCTATCCTCATGAAGAAGGGCGCAAAGATCTACTTCAACAAGAAGGGTACAGAGAAAGACCCGGGCATACAGCTCGGACTGTCGCTCCAGAAGTATCTTGCTGACCAGAAGGAGGCTCTCGGAACACTCAGCGACTCGATAGCTCTGCAGGAGAAATATCTCTGCGCCGCACGTCTGCGCATGGAGGAGGATATGCCTCACTACAGCGACGCCAACATGACAATGCGCCTCAGCTACGGACGCGTTGGCGGATTCACCATGAACGGCTCGCCTTCAGGCTACTATACAACAGCCGAGAGCATCGTCAAGAAGATGAAGACCGGCGACAACTTCTCTGACTATTATGCAGAGCCTATCATGTCTGAACTCCTTTCAGCCAAGGACTTCGGTAAGTATCAGGACAAGACAACGGGCAAGATGCAGCTCTGCTTCCTGACAAACAACGACATCACCGGCGGTAACAGCGGCTCGCCTATGTTCAACGGCAAGGGCGAACTCATTGGTCTGGCCTTCGACGGCAACTGGGACAGCCTGTCAAGCGACATCTACTTCGAGAAGAACCTGGCACGCTGCATCGGTGTTGACATCCGCTATGTCATCTTCATGATGGACAAGTGGGGCCACGCTGACCGTCTGCTCAAGGAAATGAACGTAGAGTAATGCTCTCTGCGTAAATATAAAATACCGTTGTGATAACGGATTTGTCTTTCATATGATTTAGCTATGGCGCGCCGCAAAAGCGGCGCGCTTTTTTTATGTCTTATGCCTGCGAGGCATGGTCAGGGCCTTTTCGTGGTCTATGGGAGATACAAGTCTTATTGTTACTATTGCGCATTGTGGCGGAGATAATAGGCCTTCAGACAGAAAAATCGCCGTTTCATCGCATCCGTGATGCGTCTGTCGTGCGCCTGTTATGACCATAAATGCCGCGCTGACGAAAATAATTTGCGCCTATAATGTTTTTTAGATGTTTTGAGAGAAGAGTTTGGCCGTAACTGATTAAATTTGCAGAAACAATATTTTAACTTATGAAAAAACTTATTTTTGCGCTCTTCGTGAGCCTCGTTCCGCTGCTGTTGCCGGCGCAGACCGACTCAACATTCAACGTTACCCTGCACAACGACGAATATAAAATATACATAACGATGAATCTATACGACAAGAACGTGGACGTGCCGGGGCAGGCCGTGTTGGGCAAAGTGGACGGATTCATCGCCTCTAAGCAGAGTACGGGCAAGTGGATTATCGTGTCGTCGCAGATTAAAAGCAAGAATGAGGCCGAGATAGAAGTGATCAACGACTACGGCAGCGAGGACTTCACGGCCGTGATAAAGCGCAACTCTGACGGCACCTACTCGTACACCAAGAAGGGCGGAAGCACGCTGAAGTTTGCCGTAAGAGGCAAATGGCAGAAGATTCCCGGCAGTGTCGAGTTCGTGAAATAGCCGATTTCATCGTATTTTCACCTTGATACATAACCATGTATTGTGCTTTACAGGAGTGCAATACATGGTTTTTGTTTCCCTGCACCTGTTATAGTAAAGCCGCGGGCTCACCCGGTGTGTGGCTTTGTTCTTATGTTTAACTGAAGAATGAAGGTAGAATATTGAATGGTTCATGTGCCGGTCAGATGTCCAGCAGCTGTCTGTGTCAGCTCTCTTGGCGATATATTATGCCGCTGACATTCTGCCGTAATCGCCGCATAATCCGCAGAAAACATAGCCGGCAGCCTTTCCGCCGCCTTGAAAATACATCTGTAACCTTAATATCCGATATGCTTACACATTGATTTTTGTTGACGCTCTCATACTGCGATATTTGAAAATAAAAACCATTTGGCCGCAAAAATGGCTCAAAATCGTGTGCAAACGTAAAAGTTTAGATAGCAGTATGTTACATGCGCCGATGCCGTTCTGTGCAAAGATTTTTGTCCGATTTGGGACAAAAACGCCCGTTTTTCAATGAAAAAACAGGGCTGTTTGTGCGATGAAACCGGCCTGTTTTCTGCTGAAAAGTGGCCGAGTTATTTTCCAAAAGCATACCTTTTGCATGATAATGTAAATATACTTTACCATGAAGGCAGTCTGCCTGCCTTATTATTTTCTATTTTATCGGAAAATCCGTACATTTTTGCGGTGACACAATGACAGGCTTCGGCCTGCTTAACGTGTCACGGAGCTATCTACGGATGGCTGCCCTAAGTCGTTGCGGCAGAGGCAAAAGGCATGTAGGGCAGGCGTAACTCTTGAGATTAGTCAGGTCTGATTCGGTCTTCGTCCATATTTTTCGTATATCCGTCTATGTTTTTGGTCTATAAAACCCTGCGGTTTAGTATATGCATGGTCGGCAGCCTGCCGTGATTCTTTTCGCGGCTCACACATTTTTGCTAACTTTGCCCCCGAATAAGATAATAGAGGATAACAATGAAACAAAACATGAAAGTATTTATTCCTGCCACGCTCGGCATGCTTACGGCCTTCGGTCCGTTCGTTACAGACTTCTATCTTCCGGTGCTGCCGGAGATGACAGGCTATTTCCACACCACGCCCGCGCTGGCCTCCATGAGCCTCACGGCCGGCATGATAGGTCTTGCCGCCGGTCAGCTGTTCATAGGGCCGCTCACCGACAAGTATGGGCGCAAGCGCATATTGGTTGGCTCTATGCTGTTATTTGTGGTGGCGTCGCTGCTGTGCATATTCTCGGGAGATATATTTATGTTTAACGCCATGCGCGTGCTGCAGGGACTTGCCGGCGCTGGCGGCATAGTGATAGCCAAGAGCATGTCGGCCGACATGTACACAGGCCGCGAGCTTGCCAGCTTCATGGCTCTGCTAGGCGCCATCAACGGCATTGCACCAGTGTGCGCCCCGGTGGTCGGCGGACTTATGGCCGGCGTTACGTCGTGGACAGGCGTTTTTGCCGTAATTCTTGCCGTGGGACTTGTGCTCATGGTGTGCAGTATGTTTCTGCCTGAGACGCTGCAGCCTGCCAACCGCATACGGAAGAGCGTGATAAAGGTGTACGGCAATCTGTTTCGCGTGTTCCGCAACTCTCGCTTCACTCTTTCCGTCATGGCCGAGATGGCGTGCTTCTTTATGTTCTTCGCCTATATAGCATCTTCGCCGTTCATCATGCAGCAGGTGTATCATCTTTCGCCGCTCGGCTATAGCCTCTGCTTCGGCCTGAACGCACTCATGATAGGCGTTGGTGCCGCCATGGCCACGCGTTTCCGCAGTCAGGGCACATGCCTGCGCTTCGGCGGTCTGGGCATGCTTGCCGGCACGCTGCTGCTTGCGTTCCTGCTCAACACGGCCATGCCCCTCTGGATAGTCATGCTGGCATATATCTACACGCTGATATGCTTCGGACTGATGCAGCCGCCTTTGACGGCCATAGCCCTCGACAGCGAGCGCGACAATGCCGGTGCTGCCAGTGCCATCTTCGGTGCCTCCGGCTTTGTTGCCGGTGCCCTTTCGAGTCCGCTTGTAGGCATTGGCGACATAACCGTCACTTCAGGCCTCGTCATGGCATGCGGAGCCGTTGTATGCCTCCTGTTTATCCTGCCGCTGAGCAGCAAGCTGCGCGCCGTTGCGGCATAGGCGTGTTACGTTGAGGCTGATTTTTATGCCCGGCAGTGTGTTCGTTATAATACACAAAAAAGCCTTCTCAAGACCGTTGCTTGGGAAGGCTTTTGTCTGTTAACATCTGAAATTAACTTATCCTGCTTTTATATATATGTAGTCTGTTGGTTGTTGGCATCGTCAATTTCATTTGTTCATCATAAGTTATACGTTTTTTA
>NZ_DBLZAX010000013.1:0-114155 GCF_057607445.1 Xylanibacter sp.
GCAGGCTGGATTATCCAAGCCGGAGGCATGGGAAGCTACGGTCGCAACGTGAACCAGACGGCAGGACGAGCCGGAAGCATGGCGGGCAGCGTGGCGGGTGCTACCGCAGGCAACATGGTCGGACGTGCCGGGAAACTGCTGAAATAGAGGCTGAATTACGGGAGAGGCATCCGCATAAAAGTAACATACGTATGTAGCCTGTCATGACATACGTATGTAGCAGCCTGTTACATACGTATGCAGCGGCTCATTACATACGTATGTGGTAACCCGTTACATACGTATGTGGCAAACGACCGCATACCAATCCTATTGTATAACGAATTAAGAACCGAAAAATAAAATCAGACAATGGAATTCAAGTCACTCAAAAACATCGAATCATCGTTCAGGCAGATACGCCTGTTCGGTATCGTCTTCCTCTCGCTGTGCGCCGTGATAACGGTATGGAGCGTGTGGAGTTCCTACCGCTTCGCGGAACGGCAGCGTGAGAAGATCTATGTGCTGGACAACGGCAAGTCGCTGATGCTGGCACTCTCGCAGGACTTGTCGCAGAACCGTCCGGCGGAAGCGAGGGAGCATGTGCGCCGCTTCCACGAACTGTTTTTCACGCTCTCGCCCGAAAAGAGCGCGATAGAACACAACGTAAAGCGTGCGTTGTTGCTGGCGGACAAGAGCGTGTACAACTACTATTCGGACTTCGCCGAGAAGGGGTACTACAACCGCATCATCGCCGGGAACATCAACCAAGTGCTGAAGGTGGACAGCGTGGTATGCGACTTCAACGGCTATCCCTACCGTGCCGTGACCTACGCCACGCAGAAGATTATCCGGCAGAGCAACGTCACCGAGCGCAGCCTCGTGACCACGTGCCGCCTCTTGAACTCGTCCCGTTCGGACAACAACCCGAACGGGTTCACCATCGAGGGATTCACCATCATCGAGAACAAGGATTTACAAACCATCAAAAGGTAAACGGATATGAAGAAAATCAAGAAATCATTTTGGGGCGCATATTGGAAACTCCACGACAAAAAGAAAATGCTGGTGGCAAGGCTCAGGGGCTATCTGGACGGCTTGCCGCCAAAGACACGCAGGCGCATCGTGCTGGCGATGCTCGCCGCATTCTCCGCGCTTGCCCTCTACACCTTCGGCAAAGCCGTGTATGACATCGGCAGGAATGACGGCAGCCGGATGGTGACAGACCATGCCGGACAGGTGGAACTGTCCGTGAAGACGGATAACAATCATAACGTAACACCTTATTTATATGGAACAGACGAAGAACGAAACGAAGATTGAGAACAAGACGGAGAGCAAGTCCGAAAGCACGGCTGCACCCGACAACAAGGGGAAGCCGAAAAAGGAGCGCAAGCCGCTGACCGAAGCCCAACGGCTGAAACGTCAGAAAATGATAGTGCTGCCCGCTATGGTGCTGGTATTCATCGGGGCGATGTGGCTGATATTCGCCCCGTCCTCCGGCAAAGAGCAGGAGCCGGGAACAGGCGGCTACAACATCGAGATGCCCGACGCGGACAAGGAGAACCGCCGGATTATCGGTGACAAGGCGAAAGCCTACGAACAGGGCGCAATGGAGGAAAGGCAGGAGAACCGCAGCCGCGCCATGCAGCAGTTGGGCGACCTGTTCGACCGCGAAACTGCGGCAGCGGATGGAGACAGCGATTTCGACCTTGCCAATCCCGGCGGAACAGAAGAGGCCGTGAAGCCCACACCGAAGACCATCCAATCCTCGGCAGCCGCCTACCGTGACCTCAATGCCACGCTCGGCAACTTCTACGAGCAGCCGAAAAACGACAATGCGGAGATGGACGAACTGCTGGAACGCATCGCCACCCTCGAATCCGAACTGGAAAGCGGAAAAGAGAGAAGCTCCACGATGGACGAGCAGGTGGCACTCATGGAAAAATCCTACGAGCTGGCGGCGAAGTACATGGGCGGGCAGAACGGCACGCAGGCGGCAGCGGGACAGACCGCAGAGCCGTCCCCCGTGCAGAAAGCCGGAAAGAACACGGCAAAACCCGTCAGGCAGGTGACGCATCAGGTGGTGTCCTCGCTCGGACAGCCCGTGAGCAATGCCGAATTTGTCGCTTCCTTCTCGCAGGAGCGCAACCGCAGTTTCAACACGGCGGTGGGCGTCACGACCGTATCGGACAGGAACACCATACCGGCATATGTCTATGGGACGCAGAGCGTGACGGACGGGCAGGCGGTCAGGTTGCGCTTGCTGGAGCCGATGGCGGTAGCAGACCGGATCATCCCCCGTAATGCGGTGGTGGTCGGCGCAGCCAAGATTCAGGGCGAACGGCTCGCTATCGAAATCACCTCGCTGGAACACGACGGTACGGTTATCCCGGTGGAGTTGGAGGTCTATGACACGGACGGGCAGCCCGGCATATTCATCCCCAACTCGATGGAGATGAACGCCGTCAGGGAGGTTGCCGCCAACATGGGCGGCTCGCTCGGCAGCAGCATCAACATCTCCACCAATGCCGGGGCGCAGCTCGCCTCCGACTTGGGCAAGGGGCTGATACAAGGCACGAGCCAGTACATTGCCAAGAAGATGCGCACCGTCAAGGTGCATCTGAAAGCCGGGTACAGGGTCATGCTCTATCAGGAAGTGAATTAAGAAAACAATCAATCAAATTTTTATTTACCACTAAAAATCCAAAGTAATGAGAAAAGTAATCATGATGTTTGCCCTCGCTATGGGCATCGCAACTGCCAACGCGCAGGAAAACGTAACCGTTGGGCAAAGCAACGGAAGTGAACAACCGACCTTGACAAAGGAGGTCTATCCGCAGAAGGAGGCGGACGGCGACCTGTATCACGGTCTGACGAGAAAGCTGGGCTTTGACCGCATGGTTCCCCCGCACGGCTTGGAAGTGACCTACGACAAGACCGTGCATGTCATCTTCCCGGCGGAAGTGCGCTATGTCGATTTAGGCTCGCCCGACCTGATTGCGGGCAAAGCCGAAGGTGCGGAGAACGTCATCCGCGTGAAGGCTACCGTGAGGAACTTCCCGAACGAAACCAACATGTCCGTAATCACGGAGGACGGGAGTTTTTACACCTTCAACGTGAAGTATGCCACCGAACCGCTGCTGCTCAACGTGGAGATGTGCGACTTCATCCATGACGGCGAGGCGGTGAACCGTCCGAACAATGCGCAGGAAATCTACCTGAAAGAGCTGGGCAGTGAAAGTCCCATGCTGGTGCGCCTTATCATGAAGTCCATCCACAAGCAGAACAAACGTGAGGTGAAGCATATCGGCTGCAAGCGTTTCGGCATCCAGTACCTTCTGAAAGGCATCTACACGCACAACGGGCTTCTGTATTTCCACACGGAAATCAGGAACCAGAGCAACGTGCCTTTCGATGTGGACTACATCACATGGAAAATCGTGGACAAGAAGGTGATGAAGCGTACCGCAGTGCAGGAGCGTATCATCCTGCCGCTCCGTGCGCAGAACTACGCCACGCTCGTGCCGGGCAAAAAAAGCGAACGCACGGTCTTCACGATGGCGAAGTTCACCATCCCCGACGGCAAGTGTCTCGTGGTGGAGCTGAACGAGAAGAACGGAGGTCGTCATCAGTCTTTCGTGATCGAGAATGAGGATTTGGTGCGTGCCAATAACATCAACGAACTCCAAGTGCGCTGACCATGAGAAAGTACATCGCAATCATCATCGCGTCGCTTGCCCTGTTCACGGGGCAGGCGTACGCCCAGCGATGTCTGCCGAAAATGCAGGGCATCGAGGTAAGGGCGAATCTGGCGGACGGCTTCAAACCCGGCGGCAACGACGGCGGGTACAGTTTCGGGGCGGCTCTCTCCACCTACACGAAGAAGGGCAACAAATGGATGTTCGGAGGTGAGTATCTCCTGAAGAACAACCCGTACAAGGATACCGCCATACCTGTGGTGCAGTTCACGGCGGAAGGCGGCTACTATTTCAAGATACTTTCCGATGCCCGTAAAATCATGTTCGTCTATGCGGGGGCTTCGGCTCTCGTCGGATATGAATCGGTGAATTGGGGCGAAAAGGTGCTGCAAGACGGCTCGACCCTGCATAACCGGGACGCCTTCATCTATGGCGGTGCGCTGACGCTGGACGTGGAGTTTTACGTGGCTGACCGTATCGCCCTGCTCGCCAATCTCCGGGAGCGTTGCCTGTGGGGTGGCGACACACGAAAGTTCCACACGCAGTTCGGGGTCGGCATCAAGTTCATCATCAACTGATGCGCCGCATGGAACGGACGGATATAGACACCATGAGGCAAATATCCCTCGCGGACTTTCTCGCACGGCTGGGACATGAGCCTGTACGGAGAAGCGGAAACGAGCTGTGGTATCTCGCGCCGTACCGCAATGAGCGCACGCCCTCTTTCCGCGTGAACGTGGCGAAACGGCTCTGGTACGATTTCGGTTTGGGCAAGGGCGGTGACATCTTCACGCTTGCCGGGGAGTTTGCCCGAAGCGGCGACTTCATGGCGCAGGCGGGATTCATAGCGGAAACCGCCCGTATGCCGTTTGTCGCATCGGAAAAGCCGTTGTTCCTGCCGGAGCCGTCCGAACCTGCCTTTGAGGGAGTGGAAGCCGTCCCGCTGCTCCGCTCACCATTAACAGAGTATCTGGCGGAACGGGGCATCCCTTATGCCGTTGCATCCCGCCACTGCTGCCGCCTGAACTACGGCGTGCGTGGAAAGCGGTATTTCGCAATCGGTTTCCCGAACGTGGCTGGCGGCTATGAAATCCGTAGCCGCTACTTCAAGGGTTGCGTACCACCGAAAGATGTGTCACTGATAAAACCGAAAGATACCGCCTCTGACGTATGCAGCGTGTTTGAGGGCTTCATGGACTTTCTGTCCGCTGCTGCACTCGGTATAGGCGGCAATAGCGACAGCCTTGTGCTGAACTCCGTTGCCAACGTGGGTAAGGCGGTGAAACACTTGGACGGGTACGGGCGCATAGACTGCTTCCTCGACCGTGACGAAGCCGGACGGAGGACGCTGGAAGCCCTCAAAGGATATTACGGCGGACGTGTCACCGACCGTTCCGCACTCCATGACGGTTACAAGGACTTGAACGAGTATCTGCAACTGACAGCAAAAAATGAACAATAACTTAAAAATCAAAGGACAATGAACATACTGAACAACAAGAACAAGAGAACATCCATCTTCAAGGCGTTGGCACTCTGCCTGTTCGCCGCCATGTTGCTCACGCTCGCATCGTGTGACGATGACATGGACATCCAGCAATCCTATCCCTTCACAGTGGAAACCATGCCCGTGCCTAACAAGGTAACGAAGGGGCAGACGGTGGAAATCCGCTGTGAGTTGAAAAAGACGGGCGATTACGCCAACACCCTATATACCATCCGGTATTTCCAATTCGAGGGAGAAGGAACATTGAAAATGGACAACGGCATTACGTTCCTGCCCAACGACCGCTACCTGCTCGAAAACGAGAAGTTCCGGCTGTACTACACGGCGCAAGGTGACGAGGTGCACAACTTCATCGTAGTGGTGGAAGATAATTTCAGCAACTCCTACGAATTGGAATTTGACTTCAACAATCGCAACGTGAAGGATGACGGGGCTATCTCTATTGTCCCAATCGGAAACTTCAAACCCCTTACACGATGATGCGTGTATTCATGGCTATCCTCTGTTCCCTTCTGGCGGTCTGCTCCGTGTCCGCACGGGACAGCTGTCAGAAGGGGACGGACGGGCAGGCGTCAATCTACCGCCTGCCGCCTTTCGAGCGGGCGGTTCGCTGTACGAAGTATTTTGAAGGCTGGCACTCGGAGAAACACCACCCATACGTGGGCTGGGGGCATCAGGTGCAGCCGGGGGAAAGGTATTCGGCACGCACCATGACGAAGCGGCAGGCGGACGCACTCCTGCGGAAAGACTTGCGGAAGTTCTGCGCCATGTTCCGCAAGTTCGGGCGTGACAGTCTGCTCCTTGCCACGCTCGCCTACAATGTCGGTCCATACCGGCTTTTGGGGAGCGGGAAGATACCCAAAAGCACACTGATCCGAAAATTGGAGGCGGGCGACAGGAACATTTACCGGGAATATATCGCTTTCTGCAACTACAAAGGTAAACGGCACGCCATGCTGCTCAAACGGAGAAAGGCGGAGTTTGCGCTGCTGTATATCCTGTGATACGACTGAAATTCCTTGCGGTAAACAATATCGCAAGGAATTTTAGCGTCTAATACAAATTAACACATTACCTTTGCAAGTAAAATTTGTAAAATGAAAGAAGCGAAAGAAATATATTATTTACCTGTTGAACAGCTATCTGATGATGCTATTCAATGTATTGAAAAAGTTGTTGAACTGTTAGATGCGATAAAAGACGATTGCAATATCAATAACTTTTCTCGTCGATTTACATTCATAAGGGAAGGAAAAGCTATTAGCGATGTTGCGGAAATAAAAAAAGATAGCAATGGATTAAATCATATCTATATCAACGAAAACTTTTGTCAGTATTTATGGTCTGTATGTATTTATCTTAATGCCTATTTTGAGAATGTCATACATATTCCAATAATGGATGCTGTTGGCATAAACAAATATGGTTATAAACCCAATCTGATTGATGTAGAGTATGCTAATGATTGCTTTTTTAGAGGACGGCAATTGTTGCATAACTTCAATAGGGATGTTTATTGGGTAACACCCAACATCTGTAATCCCCAGCAATTTGAAAATATTATAAGTCACACAAATGGTGTATATTGTGCTGCGATAGCATTTATATATGCCCACGAATTTTCACATAATTATTTAGGTCATACACAAATACAACAGACGTTTCCCCATACTATAGATGATGAAATTGCCGCAGATGATACGGCAATTAGTTTTATTCAAACTGAATATGACTCTGCATGGGGAAATACATATAAGGCAGGTGTCGCAACTGTATTAGCAGCCATTTTATTGATGAGCGAAGATTCTATTTCTGGTGATGGAACTCATCCAGATATGGATGTCCGAATAGAAAATTTGGTTACTAAACTGGAATTACATGAAATGGATCCACTTTGGGGCTACTTAGGTGTTGCATTAAGATTATGGTTGCTGGTATTTGGTGGTTTGTCTATCGAAGAGGATATGCAACAGCCCGGTTTTGGCTCATATAAGGAGATTTATTTATTTTACATGGAGAAATTGAAAACAGTTAGACAACAACGTTATCCCAAAATTGTAAAACCTGATTGGGATATATAGCTAAATTAAAAACTCCGATGAAGCCGCAACTTCATCGGAGTTTCCGCTTTTCATACATTCGGGATTTTTCCTTTGCCGATTACCTCACCGTCCCTGCAATGCTCTATGATGCCGGGCGAAAATCCCATCTCCCCGATTGCGATATGCCGGATATACTCCGCATATTCCTGACCTTGAAAATTCCTCCCCGTGAGGTTTTTGAAAATCATCCTTATGCTTGTTCCGTCATCGCTGTGCAGGATGATTTTTCCGTTCTGTCTGATTTCTTCCATGATTGAAACTTGTTTTTGTGAATACTATCGTAGATTGGGACAGCGGTTTCTTTGCTACTTTCTTTGTCCGCCATCATGCTCACCGAAAGAAAGTAGGGCGGCTTTCGCCGTCGCCACTCAAAAACGGGTGTAAAGTCCCGTTACCATCGTGAACATTTCTTCCAGCATATCGCAGTATATGCCATCGTGCGTTGCAATGTCCTTTGTCTTGCACTCGAATGTCTTTTTACTGAACGTCTTGCGGTAGAAACGCATATTGTAGAGGTCTAATCCTGCATCGTAGATGATGTCAAGGCGGTTCGCGCTCGTCTTGTTCCTTGCAAGGCTCATGCGCAAGCCGTTGCCCATGTCTATGAAGTCCTTGCTTCCCGTCATGGCGACAAAGCGTCTGCCGCCTATCTGCTGTAAAATCGTCTTTGCTATCATGCTTTTCTTGGTTTTAGGTTGGCGGTGCGGACACCGCCAACTTGTTTAACATTCTGTTATCTCGGCAATGGGTGTGTTTCGTTTCAACCATTCCATCAGGCACTCCATATTGTACTCGCTTGTGATGACTGCCGTATGGCTGTTGATGGCGGTAAACCTGCTGCTCTCGTAGTCGTCTATCCACCCTTTTAGGGTATCAACTCCCCACGCTTCGGCATCGTCAAAGATGCCGTCCAATACTTTGATAGGCTCGCTGAATTTCACTATCAGCGTTTGATAGGCTGTGTTCATCGGTTGTCCTCCTTTCCATCCTTTGCCGTGAGCCACTTATCCCGTGCGGCTCGGCACTCGTCCAATGTGGGTTTGACACAAGAGAACAACTCTCCGTCTGTGGGGTGGCGGTAGTCGTACTGCACAAGTGTCCGCTTGCGTCTGCCGATACCTAATTGGAAACGCTCATATTTCTCCGTACCTGCTTCGGTGCAGGTGCTTATACCGTTGATGGTCATTCGTGTTGCCATAATCGTTGATTTTAGAGTGGTTAAAAATGTACTGACAAAACTCTGTTGCGCATCACCATTTCGGGGTCACTCGTATAGCGTTGGTGCAGGTAGAAATGGTGGGAGCCGAAGCCGTAAAGGAAAAACCTGTCAAGTCCGTGCTTCTCGGCAAAGTCCTTTACACTCCGTCTTAACTGCTCCTCACTCGTTGCAAGAGTGAGGAGGTTCACAAATTCAAGGAACATCGTGGGGATTTTATCGTCCCACAGACAAACCATGCTTTCAATTCTTACTTCCATTTTGTTGGGTTTTATAGGTTAATACTATGCCACTTCCATCCGCTGGCGGATAAGGTTCACATTGCTGTTCACAAGGTTTACAATGCGGTCGTGGTACTCGGTATTGGAATTGTGCAAGCCACGACTTTGCACCACTTCCAATGTCTTCAAGGAAACCTCCACCGTTTCTATGCGCTTGCCGTCAATGGTGGCGGATAGGATAAGGGAGTTCTTTTCAAGGAAATAGGAGTTGGAAAACACGCAATGGTGCAGTTCCGTCCCTTCCGCTGCAAACTCCGCCACGCTCTCCAACACACGCACCTGCAAAGTGCCGTCCGTGAATGCAATGCCGAAGAATATGCCTTTGAGTTTGCGGTATGCCTTCTCGTGTTTCTTCGCTTGGCGGATGCGTTCTTCCAATTTCTTGCGCTCTATCTCCTTGTTGCGCTTGTGCATAAGTCTGTCGTGTTCGGCTTTGAGGTCGGCAGGGCAGACGTATTTCGGGCTGTTCGTGTCCTTGCCGAAATGCCGCAGGAGGTCTATGGTGTCACGCCACATGGAGCCGTCAGCAATGGTGTAGCCGTTGCGGATACATATCTTTATGGATGCCCAATACCTCTCCATGTCAAAGGAACTGCGGATGTAGTGGCGCAACATGGGGTATTGCCCTGCCTTCAACAGCGTTTCGGCTCGGCTGTCGGAAAGGATAGCCGTGAAAAGGTCGTAAGGCAGTATGTTGTGGTACTCGCCATTGAAGCCGTTGCGTTTCAGTTCGGGTATGAAACGCTGTCGGGGATAGGTGCAGACGGGGTTTATATCGTATGCACGTAGTTTGTTGTTCTTGCGTACTTCCATGTCGCTGTATTCCGCCCATAGGTCATAGTAAAGTATGGACATTCCACGCAGTCGGGCAACGGTGGTAGTTGTACCTTTTGGCGAAATCCACCTTTGCACCACTTCATAAATGGAATACTCGGCTGCCTGTCCTGCCTTGTATCGGGACTTGACGAAAAAGAAGCGTATAACTTGATACTGCTTGCAGGTGGTGACGATGGAGAAATACTCGTTCTCGCTGAACACGCTCTTTCGGGTGCGCAACGCTTCCAACTCCATGCCGCAATGCGGGCAGGTGCATCCGCAAACGGTGTCCGCAAGGTCGTGTTCACTCCTCCACGAATGTCCGCACTCGGTGCAGATGTTCGTGCCGTCCGCCCTCTTGATGGCGTAATGCTTGAAGCAATGGCGGAAAGCGTATGCCCTCTGTATGGCGGTCAATTTCGGCAGTCGCTCGCTCAATCGTGCGACTTCCTGCTGTATGGGTGTTCTCGGTTTCATAATCAGAAATTGAATAGGTTGGGTTGTTGTACTTCTTGTGCGGTCGCTTTGGTGGCGGTTCTCGGCTTGCTGCGGTTTTGCAACTTGCGGAGTTCTTCCTCTTGGTATCTGCGGACTGCGTTCTGCCGTGCTTCCGCCTTTTCCTCTGCCGTGAGTTCCACAACGTGGTTCACCGCCACTTGGCATTGGATAGGCTTGCCTACCTCTATCTCGTTCTCGTCATAGTAGTGGACGGCTTGCCCGAATATCTCCCCGTCCGTGAAGCCGTTGCAACCGCTCCGCTGCACGTAGTTGAGAATGTAGGTGACGCAATCGTCTATGTTCTTGGCAGGGTTGCGGTAGTTCTTCGCAAAGAGCGCATCCTCCGCTGCACGCTGCTCCAAATACATCTGTATCGTTCTCTTGAAATGGTCTGTTCCTTTCATATCGCTGTCGTTTTATCAGTTATACATTTTTCCGTTTCCCAAAAACTCGTAGTCGTTGGCTGCGCAACTCTCCTCGAAACTCTCCTCGCTGCACTGAAATTCCATATCGTCACGGCACGACTTGAAGAAGCTGTCAAGGCACTTGTCCATGAGGTCGTACAGAGTGGTTCGGGTGTCGGGGGCTTTCAGAAAGTCGTAGATGGGTCGCAGGATGTCCTCGTCTGCGCAATAGCCTGTCAGTACGCAACAGTTGTCCGTGAATACCCTGCTTTTGCGCCTTTTCTTGTAATTGCCTTTGAGGTAGTAGGCTTTCGGCTTGAATAGGGTATGCCAATAGTTATTGACGATGTATTTCAGAAGCCGTATGCCGCAGAGTTCCTCTTCCTCTCCGCTGTAACGTGAGGTGAAGCGGTAGGAATAACGGCACGTGTCGTAACTCCAATCGTTCACTTTGACCTTGAACACACTTTCAAATGCTTCCAGCGTGTTGCGGTTGTCGCTGTCCCAACCGTATTCAAAGGTGCGCAACCATTCGTTGTATGCGGTATCTCTCGCTGCTGCGGAGAGTTCAGCTAATTGGAAAAGGTCGTATGTCCTTGTTATCGTTCTCATATCGCTGTCGTTTTAGATGGTCTGTTTCAGTATCTCTCTCCAATAGGTCGGCTGCACCTCGCTCAAAAGGAAGTCTGTAAAGTCCCTCCGTGCGTCCTTGTTCAGTTCTCGGTAGAGTTCACGGAACACGGATATGTTGCCGTTGATGTACGTTTCAACCATATACACGAAGATATTGTCCACCTCGTAGTATCTGCACTGCTGCGCTGCCGTTTTGCTGCTTCTCTTTGCCATGTCGGTAAGGGTTAAAGGGTGAATAACCAAAGGATGAAACCGAAGAAGGCGGTTGCGGAAAGGATAGCCACGATTACGCCTATCGCCACTCGGAACACTCCGTTTACAATCTCTCTAATGATGCCCCAAAGGATGCCGAACACCCCGAAGGCGGTGCGCACCATCAAGCCGCATATCGCAAGCCCTATGTACTGTGCCATTTGTCTGAAATTTGCCGTTGCCGTCATATCTTCGCTGTTTTTGATTTTTTTATTTTTTAATGCGGATTCAAGAGCTGAGGGAGTTGAGTTTCAAACTATCTTATCTGCCTCTCGTTTATCCGACATTTTTTTTATGCGTCTTTCTGTCGCATCGGTCGTTTTCGTTTCGGGTGCTTGAAAAGGTAGGGATTAGGGGATGCAAGGTTTTTCGGGAAAGATACTACCCGCAGGGCTGGAGATTTTTGCCGAAAACAGGAGGCTTGACCTTGCATTCCCGTCCAATCCCGGAATTACCTTTGCGCCCAGAACGGAAATGACTGCCTGATGCGGCGTCACTGAAAGACGCGAAAATGGAGGTAAACGGAAGTGGAGGCAGATTAGACAGGAAAACTTCAAAAGAGAAATCTGTGAAAAAAAGAAATCCCCAAAAGGAAAAAAAGGGACATAGCCGGAAGCGTGAAACCGGGCAAACCACCGGCAAGGAAGTATGATTTTATATGTCTGGCCGAGCGTGTCCGGTCGGACATATAAAATCATTCTTCCCGGTTTGCCTGCCGTGCATAACGGCTTGTTCCATTTATGGATCGGGCGGTCAGACACGGCTTTCCGCTTACGGCTCAAAGGAACAGCGAAAAAGAAATCGTCTGCGAACCCGTAAAAGCACCTCTCTGGCATAAGCACAAAAGAAATGGGCCTTGCATCATCAGTCTAAACTGTTGTTTAGGCGTGAGGCAAAGCCCTTTTCTCCGCTTATGCGGCAGTCGGCATACGTTCATCCAAAATTCTTTTGGGCGATGGTGTGCCGACGGATAAAACAGCTTTTACGGAAAAACTTGTATGAGATAGAAAAAAAATTAGGGAGATTCATTTCAAAATCTCCCGTTTTATTGTTACTTTTGCATATGAAGAGTTCTTTGAAGGTTACGCAACGCGCAGAAAGATGATGCAGTAGATAACTAACTAAATCGTAACCTATTACTATCATGAGCAATTAACCTACGCTCATTTCCAATGAATTACACTCTTTTCGTAACTTCGAAATGCAAATTTATAAAGAATTGACCATGGTACAAAAAAAAATGGTATCTTTGTAGAAAATTAATCAATATGAAAATATCTTTCCTGACTATCATTTGTCTATTAATTTTCGGTTCCTGTACAAAACATTATCAGTCGGAAGACGAGGAAAATATAATATCGGTGACTGACCAGTTTGCCTCAAATTATTTTAACTTTAAACTGAAAGAAGCCATACCCTTATGCACTCCGGAATCGGAAAAATGGATAAGGTTCATGGCAAGCAATATATTTCAGGAAGATATCGATGTGATTAACAATAACACTGAAAGCACCACGCATGAAACCGACGAGGTAAACTATGTGAACGACACACTGGCAACAGTGAAATGCGACGCATATAATGTCTTTAAGATAGACACTATAGGACGTCCCGGAAGAATATCAGAACACGAAGTATATAACATCAACGTGGTAAAAAGAGACGGCAGGTGGCTGATTAAAATGGAAGGCCCACTGCAAAGTGAAAAGCAAAATCGCGACTAAAATCAGGATGGAAGATGGCGTAATGTTCCTGCTGTGTGTCATAAGCCGGATTTATGGCCTTCATACCCATATCAAAACGAAGAATAAAGAAATCAAAATTGAGTCTTAAGCCCACTCCGTAAGCAACGGCTATCTGCTTATAGAAATCTTTAATGTCAAACTGTCCGCCGGGCTGTTCCTCATAATACCTCAATGTCCATATATTACCGGCATCAACAAAAACAGCTCCATAAATCTTCCAGAACAGGAAAGAACGGAACTCAAGATTAATATCCAGCTTTATATCACCCGTCTGATTTATGAAGTCGATAGAGCCGTTTGTCCCCTTAAACTTTCCCGGTCCAAGTCCACGGACGCTCCATCCTCTCACAGAGTTGGCACCGCCTGAGAAATATCTCTTTTCAAAAGGCAAGACGCGGCTGTTGCCATAAGGATAGGCAATACCAAAACCAACATGAAAGGCAAGATTGTTACGTGAATCAAAACGGAACATGCGGGTATAGTCGAAATCTCCTTTCACATACTGAGCGAAAGCAATATTAAATAAGGTGTATTGATTGTCGCTGTTTACGCTGCTGCCGATCAGACGTGAAACACCGTTAAGAAGATTTCCTGCTGTCTCAATATTAAACTTATAAGCCTCGTCGCCATTATTGTACGACATGCCAAAGCCTAGCTTCATTATGAACAAGTCTTCGTAATTATACCTCAAAATAGAATTTCGGCTGTCCACATCGTCAAGATATTCTTCTTTAAATGTTTTCGAAATCCATGGCATATAAATATAGTTCAGGTCTATAAGATCTACATTATATCTACGCCTGCGCTTAACGTCATCCCAACGATATCTCACACCGGCAGAAAAAACACGGCGATGAAATTCAGGACGGTTCTGCATATTATAACTGGCCGTCAACTCGGTTACGGCAGCCGACTGTCTCTTAAAATTCTTTGAAAGGAACGGAACCAACAGACGCGGAAAGACAAGTTTCGTCTCCAGACTATATTCTTCATAGTCCTGATTCTGATAACCCTCAAGACCTGTAATGGCCTCAAAAGCCCCGCGCAATTTTACACTAAACGTTTCAGCACCTTTGAAAAGGTTCTTATTCTCATAAGTAAGCGATGCTGCAGCTCCAAAGTCTCCGGCTGTGTTTGTTCCTTCAGGCTGAAAGATTACACTGTTTATCTTATTTGTGCTGATACCGATATCACAGTTAAGCATATCACTGTCAGGAAGTTCGTTGAATCGTATATTTGTATATTTTACAATCTGGAGACGGCTGAATCTGTTATATGTTTTCTGAAGTGCTTCCGAATTAAAATATTCTCCCGGTTCTATAAGAGTATTCTCTTCAAGCACTGACTGGCGCAGAGGCACATAATTACGTTCGTCATTGCTGTAATATGTAACATCATTTATTTTATAACGGGTGTGTGCCTCTTCAGGACTTTTGCTGTTGGCGGTATATTTATGCAAATGCAACGTAAGGTCAACATCGGTGCTTCCCCGCACCGAATCGGCTGAATATGTAATAAAATCCTTATGAAACTTATAATATCCGTTGTTATTTAAATATTTTGTCAGTGCCTTTCGCTCATTGTCAAGTTCGTTTGTCAAGAAAGGCATACCTACACGTAATCCAGGCTTAAAGCCTCCCTCTTCACCCGTATTCAAGAATTCCGCAATTTTATCATCTTGAATATCATAACTGACAGAACTTATGTGATACAAAGGACCCGGATGAAGGTTATACACAACAACAACTTTCTTTTTCTTTTTAAAGTCGAGGTTATAATCTACGGTAGCCCTAAGGTATCCAAGACCATGCAGCACATTCTCTAAATCAGAGCATGTCATGGCTGTCTGAAGAGAGTCAAACAGAACAGGGTCTTCGCCTAAATCACGAAGTTTTTTGTTTATCCATTTAGTGGAATCCTTGCCGGACAACGCATAAGTGCCGAGAGGTATCTTAAACAGGGAGAACCACTTTGAATTGCCTTTCTGCCTTATATATGCCTTAAGTCTGTCTGGATTGACGTCCTTAACATCAGACTTTATCTCTGCATCATCCAAAAGGAACTTTCCTTCCGGTATGAACTTCGATGCAGAACACCCTGACAGCACCAGCACGACAATCAAGAGCGAAACAAATAAAGAAATATATTTAGATACCTGTTTTATCATTTAATGCAAATTTCAAGTTGCAAAAATAATAAAATTTTAGTACTTTTGCCAACGTTATTACAATGAAATTGGTATAACGGCAATAAGTTTAGGCCAACCGGTCTGAAAAGATTTGCGTAAAAGATTATTTATATTTAATATAATGTCAGACACAAACACCATATAACAATAAATCCGTCAACACCATGATTTCAAAAAATCTCATTAAATATATACGTTCACTCGAACTTAAGAAAAACAGACAGAAAGAAGGTGTCTTTGTGGCAGAAGGCCCTAAAGTTGTAGGAGACTTGTCGGAGATATATAATCCGGAACGTCTTATTGCTACAGAAGAATGGTATAAAGCTAACAACAAAAGCGCAAGGCCACAAGACGTGACGGTAACAGACGACGAGCTAAAAAAAATAAGCTTCTTACAGCATCCACAGCAAGTGATGGGAATATTCAAGATACCTACCCATACTCTGGACATCAGTATATGTGAACGCGAACTCTGCCTTGCACTTGACAGAGTGCAAGATCCGGGCAACCTCGGAACTATCATAAGAATAGCCGACTGGTTTGGCATTTCAACAATATTTTGCAGCAACGACACTGCCGACGCTTATAATCCTAAAGTAGTACAGGCAACAATGGGAAGTATCGCTCATGTAAACATAATCTATACAGACCTGAACGAAATTATAGAAAATAAACCGGCTAATGCATTGGTATACGGAACAGCATTAAACGGGACCGACATATACGCACAGGAGCTGACTCCAACAGGAATTATAATCATGGGAAATGAGGGCAACGGAATATCCCAACAGATATTGTCAAAGGTTGACAGATCGCTATTCATACCTTGTTACCAAAAGAACAAGAAAGCTGATAGCCTGAATGTCGCAATGGCAACAGCGCTCACATGTGCAGAATTCAAGAGACAGACAAGAAATAGCGACAGCAATAAACAGCAAAAAGCCGGATAGACGGCAAAGTGTCATCATTTCAGAAGCTAAAGTGCAATTCCGACACACTGGCAATGTCAAAATGTAGCAATAACATTAAATCATACAAAAAATTAAAAAGCTATAAATTATTGTTTCATTAAATAATTATATGTATATTTGCACATCTTATAAAACCTATAAAATATGAAAATTTCACGTATAGAGCATTTAGGAATAGCCGTACAAAGCATTGAAGAGGCTTTACCTTATTTTGAAAATGTATTAGGACTGAAATGTTATGCAGTCGAAGAAGTTGCAGACCAGAAGGTTAAAACAGCTTTCTTGAAATGCGGAGAAGTAAAACTCGAGCTTCTCGAGCCAACATCACCCGACAGTACAATACAGAAATGGCTCGACAAAGGCAATCACGGAGTACATCATGTAGCATTCTGCATTGAAGACGGTGTAAGCAATGCTTTGGCTGAATGCGAAAGCAAAGGCGTACGTCTCATTGACAAGGCTCCAAGACCAGGTGCAGAAAAACTGAACATCGCGTTCCTGCATCCGAAATCAACATGCGGAATACTTACAGAACTCTGTGAGAAATAATAATTTTTTTATTAAAAATTAAAGAGGGACGACAGGGAATTAAAGACAATGTGAATTTCAATTAATATTGAATTTTGCCTTTAATTCCTTGTGCTATTATAGCACCGCTTTAAATCTTAATATGAATAAAAACGCTAAAAACATAAAAAATACATTCAGAAATCATGAGTAAACAAGTAGAAAAAATCAAGGAGCTTATCGCTAAACGCGAGCAGGCTCGTCTCGGTGGCGGCGAAAAAGCTATTGAGAAACAGCATGCACGTGGAAAATACACAGCCCGCGAACGTATAGATATGTTGCTTGATGAAGGCAGTTTTGAAGAAGTTGACATGTTCAAGCTTCACCGTTGCACAAACTTCGGCATGGAAAAGAAACAGTATCTTGGAGATGGCGTTGTTGCCGGAAGCGGAACAATTGACGGCAGACTGGTATATATTTTTGCACAGGATTTCACCGTAAACGGCGGTTCACTCTCTGAGACCATGGCCCAGAAGATATGCAAAGTTATGGACATGGCAATGAAGATGGGCGCTCCTGTAATTGGTATTAACGACTCTGGCGGTGCACGTATTCAGGAAGGTATCTGCGCACTTGCCGGTTACGCTGAAATATTTGAAAGAAACATTCTTGCATCAGGTGTTATACCTCAGATTAGCGGTATCTTCGGACCGTGTGCCGGAGGTGCAGTTTATTCACCGGCATTGACAGACTTCACTCTGATGATGGAAAATACATCATACATGTTCTTGACAGGTCCTAAAGTTGTTAAGACTGTAACAGGTGAAGACATCGACCAGGAGCACCTCGGAGGCGCAAGTGTACACTCTACAAAGAGCGGTGTTACACACTTCACAGCTTCTACAGAGGAAGAGGCAATGGAAATGATCAAGACATTGCTGAGCTATATTCCGTCTAACAACATGGAAGAAGCTCCCCGCAAGGAATGCAACGACCCGATCAACAGAATGGAAGATTCTCTGAACGAGATCATTCCCGAAGATCCGAACATGGCATACGACATGTATAAGGTTATTTCAGCAATTACCGACGACAACGAATTCTTTGAGGTTCAGCCTAAATTCGCAAAGAACATCATCGTTGGTTTCGCTCGCTTCAATGGTCAGAGCGTAGGTATCGTTGCTAACCAGCCTTCATGCTACGCAGGTGTACTCGACGTTAACGCCAGCCGCAAAGGTGCACGTTTCGTTCGTTTCTGCGACGCATTCAACATTCCTATCGTAAGCCTTGTTGACGTTCCTGGATTCCTCCCGGGTACAGGTCAGGAGTACAATGCAGTTATCCTCCACGGAGCACAGCTGCTTTATGCTTACGGCGAAGCCACTGTTCCAAAGGTAACAGTTACTTTGCGTAAGAGCTATGGCGGAAGCCACATCGTTATGGGCTGCAAGCAGCTGCGTACAGACATCAATTATGCATGGCCTTCTGCAGAAATCGCAGTTATGGGTGCAAGCGGTGCCGTTGCAGTTCTTTGCGCTAAAGAAGCAAAAGAGCACGAAGATCCGAAGGCATTCCTGGCAGAAAAAGAAGAGGAATACACAGAGATGTTCGCTAACCCATATCAGGCAGCTAAATATGGCTACATTGATGATGTTATAGAACCGCGCAACACTCGTTTCCGCATCTGTCGCGCCCTTGCTCAGCTTGCTACAAAGAGAGATGGTCTTCCTGCTAAGAAGCACGGAAACATTCCTATGTAATTGTTTCAAAACTTAAATGTCAGTGACAATGAAGAATAACGAAGTATATGCCGCCATAGCACTAGCCTTGCACGAATACAACGGAAATAACGTGCACGACAAAGAAGCTGGTGTCATTACAATAAAGAGCAAGCACTCCGAATGGGAGTCTCATATACTCACAATGACGCAACATCCTTAAGAACAAAACAATATGAAAGAATATAAATATACAATCAACGGCAACAAATATGAAGTTGCAATAAACAGTATAAACGACAATATTGCCAACGTTGTTGTCAACGGTGAAGAATACGAGGTTCAGATGGAGAAGGAACCGGAACCCGTAAAGAAGAAAGTTGTTGTTCGCCCTGTAGCACAGCCCGAGGCAGAAACAGCTTCTGCTCCAACATCAACCAACAAAGTAGACCTGAACAATGCTGTAAAGTCACCGTTACCAGGTGTAATAACAGAAATAAAGGTGAAAGTTGGCGACGAAGTAAAAGCCGGAGACACCGTTGTTGTTCTTGAAGCTATGAAGATGGCTAACAATCTTGACGCAGAAAAGAGCGGCAAGGTTACAGCTGTCCTTGTAAAAGAGGGTGAAAGCGTTATGGAAGACACCCCGCTTGTAGTTATTGAATAATCAGTCTTAAACTACCAAGGCCTTCGGGCTTTGGTAGAAAAAAATTAAAGCGGAAACAATGAAAAAGATAATTCATGTTTCCGCTTTTATTGTATCTTAGTCTTAAACAAAAAATCTGTCTACTGATTTATCACACTTACTTGACCAGTCTGTTGTTCTCAGGAAAGACCACCGTTGGCTTAAAATGCTTAGCCTCTTCAAAATCCATCAATGCATAAGCAATGATTATAACGGTATCACCTACCTGGCATTTTCTTGCAGCCGCACCATTGAGACAGATACAACCGCTGCCACGTTCACCTTTTATTATATATGTCTCGAGGCGCTCACCATTATTATTATTAACAATCTGAACCTTCTCACCTGCAATAAGATTAGCTGCATCCATAAGATCCTCATCAATGGTTATGCTGCCCATATAATTAAGGTTGGCCTCAGTAACCTGAACACAATGCAACTTACTCTTTAAAACTTCTATCATCATAATTTTATATATCGTTATAATGTTCAAGCACGAAAGTATCCTACAACTTCGGCTCCTTAAATTTAATATGGTCAATAAGACGCACAGGACGTGAGCCGCAGTAAACAGTTATACAACCTACGACATAGTCAGAGTCAGACCATTCGTTTACAGGCAAAAGAGTATCACCGTCTACAATCTCGAAATACTCAACGTCAAGTCCGTCGACAGCATTTATTGCACCAACAACATAATCGTGAGTTTCCTTTACATTATGGTTTGCGCTATATTCAACACCTTCGCTCAGAGCCTTGAATATAACAGGAGCAATTGCACGTTCATCTTTTGAAAGGAGCGCATTGCGTGAAGAACGAGCTAGTCCGTCTGCATCGCGGACTATAGGACATTCAACAATGTTCACCTTCAAAGACAAAGCCTTAACCATAGCTTTAATTACAGCTATCTGCTGCCAGTCTTTCTCTCCGAAATAAGCTCTGTCCGGATTTACGATATAGAATAATCTGCTTACAACCTGACATACACCATTAAAATGTCCTGGGCGATGTGCGCCCTCCATTACGGTAGAAACCGGAGGATATTCAAAGTGACGTGTATCAGGAACAGGATACATCTCCTCAACAGAAGGCACAAACACATAATCGGCATGTACCTTCTCCAACAGTTTACAGTCGTCCTCAACAGTCCGAGGATATGATTTTAAATCTTTAGGGTCATTAAACTGTGTTGGATTAACGAAAACAGAAACTACCGTAATATCATTATCCTCTACACTTTTCTTAACCAAAGACGCATGTCCCTCATGCAGGGCGCCCATCGTGGGCACCAGTCCCACAGTTTTCCCGGCTTTACGGTCGGCAAACAAAGCGTTTTGAAGTTCTACTATTTTATGAAATACAATCATTGTATAAATGTTTAACACCTCGAAATTGAGGTGCAAAATAACAACAAATTTCTTAAATAAAAAAGAATAATTAAAAAAATATGCCAATAAGAGCAGGCATTTCTCTAAGTTTATAAAAAAAGTTACCCGTATACGAAGTTTTTTTTGTACCTTTGCAAGGATAAAAATTAACATCATGAAGGCAAAAAAGGTATTATTTATAAATCAAGAGATTACTCCTTATGTTCCTGAAAGCGAAATGTCAAATTTAGGCCGTCAGATACCTCAGATCATACAAGAGAAAGGATATGAGATACGGACGTTCATGCCTAAATGGGGAAATATCAACGAAAGAAGAGGACAGCTTCACGAGGTAATCCGTCTGTCAAGAATGATGTTGATTATCGACGAGACAGACCATCCGCTTATTATCAAGGTTGCCTCAATACCTGCAACAAGAATCCAAGTTTATTTTATCGACAACGAGGATTACTTTACAAAGAGGCTTATGGCTAAAGACGAGAACGGAGTTGAATACGACGACAACGGCGAGCGTGCAATATTCTTTGCACGTGGCGTGCTTGAAACCGTAAAGAAGCTGCGCTGGACACCCGACGTAATACATTGTCAAGGCTGGATGTGCTCAGCAATTCCGCTTTATGTAAAAACAGCATACAGGGAGGAACCGTCGTTTGCTAACACAAAAGTTGTTACATCCCTTTTCTCTGAAGAGCTGAAAGGCGGACTCGGCGAAAAATTCAAAGACAGCATAGCCTTCCGCGACGTGAAGTCTGACATTCTGGATAACTACAACAAAGACTTCAGTTTCATGGATTTAGAGAAACTTGCAATTGACTATTCAGACGGAATAGTCAAAGCTGGTGCTGACGTAAATCCTGAAATAATAAAATATGCAACTGAAAAGGGTCTGCCCGTAATCAGCCATCCGGAAAAAGAGGAAGACATCTGCCAGACATATCAAGAATTTTACGATAAAATATTCGACAGCATTTCAGAATAACATACTATTGTTTCATTAGATTAAACTTTCAATGAAAACTATTATCTATACTGTCATTGCAATAATGTCCTGCATAACGATTGCATCATGCGATGACACTACCGATTCTATCGGCAACTCTTTAACAGACAATATGGATATGTTGAAAGTAACAACTGACACTTTCAACGTTGCAACAAGGTCTATTGTAGCAGACTCAGTCTTGTCACGAAGCACAACTGGATATCTAGGTAAAATACGTGATATAGAGACAGGAAATTATATCACCGGTGACTTTATGGCACAGTTCAGCACACTGGAAAACTACAAGCTTCCTGAGAAAGATAGCATAGTAAGTCTGCAGGACGGAGAAGTCATAGCCGATTCATGTAGCATAAGACTCTTCTATACCGACTATTACGGCGACTCATTGGCTACAATGAATATTACTGCTTACGAGATGAACGAGCCGATGAAAGAAGGTGTGAAATATTATTCAAACTTCGACCCTATCGCGGAAGGACTTATCCGCAACGACGGCATGAAGGTAAACAAGACGTACACTCTGACCGACCTGAGCATAAGCGACGAAGACAGAGCTGACGAAAGCAGCTATACACCTAATATAAAAATAAACCTGAACAAGCCTTACACAGACAAGAATGGTGTAACCTATAATAATTATGGTACATATATTATGCGTATGTATTATGAGGATCCCGACAGGTTTAAAAATTCATATAACTTCATTCATGAGGTATGCCCAGGCTTCTATTTCAAGACCAACGACGGCATCGGCTCAATGGCTTACATAACAGTCAGTCAGCTGAACATCTATTTCAGATACCTCAACGACTCTACATACGTAGGTACAACTTCGTTCTCTGCAACCGAGGAGGTTCTTCAGACAACAAATATATCAAATGACAAGCAGAACATTGCTGACCTTGCAAACGACAACACTTGTACATATCTGAAAACTCCGGCAGGAATATTCACAGAAATCACATTGCCTGTGGACGAAATAACAGAAAACCACAGCAATGACACAATAAATACGGCAAAGATATCGCTTACACGAATCAACAACAATACTCACGACGAGTATTCTCTCAGCGCGCCTTCCACACTGCTGATGATACCGAAGGACAGCCTGTACACGTTCTTTGAGAACGGCGATAATGTTGATTATAAGAAATCATTCATTGCGACATACAGCTCGTCGACAAACCAGTATACATTTAATAATATATCAGGCATGATAACATATATGGCTGACATAAAGAAAAAAGGACTGGCAGAGAATTCAAGCTGGCTGAACGAACATCCCGACTGGAACAAAGTTGTGGTAATACCAGTATCGGTAACGACAAACTCGTCGAGCCAAATTGTAAAGATTGTGCATGACATGAGTCTGACAAGCACAAAACTTGTTGGCGGCAGTGAGAACCCATACGAGCCGATAAAGATAAATGTTATTTACAGTAAATTTAATCACGAGTAATGGCCGACAATTATTTGGAAAAGCATCAGCTTGAATATGAGAAGAGAAAAGCTGAATGGCTAAGAAAAAAGAAACATCTGCCTAAGATAAAGAAAACATCTGTAAACAATTCATATTAAATAAGTATAACCGGACTGCTCTAATTAAAGAACAGTCCGGTTATTGTTTTATATGACATACAATAAACAAGCAACCTTAACCATCACATTACAATATTACTACGTGCAGAAAGCAGATGACATTTTGGCTGTTTAATTCAAATATATAATAACATAATGTAAAATCAGGATTGTCCATAAAAATCACCAAACTAGAAACAGAAAGCTGAAAACTTGATAAAATGAGCCCTTATTTCTGCCGAAATAAGTAAAAATAAGACCATCAAACAGCCAGGTCTGTGAGTATTCAGACCAAATACAGTATGTAATCCATCACAAATAAGTAAGTTTCATCATGCAAACAAGTACATTTTAAATCACAAAAAGCCATCTTTTAGACTGTAAAAGGGCATGTTTTGCAATATTGAATGCCAATCATTAATGCATGCCCCTATCCATCTTCGTATAAAACATTGGCATTCAACGACTTACACATACACAGCATTTTATTGCAAAAATACCTGTCAGAAGCCGGAATAAATTATTCGCTCAAGAAACGGCCTGCTATTAAAACACAGAAAGATACAGAATTATCGATTTTCAGAACATTCTGTCAAAACGCATATTCACAGAAATGCATTCTCAGGAAAGTATATAAAATAAAAGAGGTATCAGACAAGTTAATCTATTGTCAGATACCTCTATATGAAACAAATTGCTTATCCAATTACTTTAAAACGTGCAAATTTTAGCAGCAGTTGCTTTATGCCGGCATTCTTAAACTGCACAGTAGCCTTTGTATTTTCACCCACACCTTCAAGTCTTATAACAGTTCCAATACCAAACCGCTCATGCTCAATCACACTGTTCTCCTTCACCTGGCTTGAATTTGCCATCGACTTTTTAGCAGAAACAGCGCTTGATGCTGCAGCCTGAAGACGCCTGAAACGAGGCGAAAATGTATCAGACACAGGAGGAACGTCACGATGAACTGCTTCACGCGGCTTTGGATCAGCCTTAAACTGACTAGCCACAGGCCGGCTGTTCTGCCACCTGTTGTCAGAAGAAAACAACGACCCTCTGGAAGAATAAGAAGATGTTGCCCTCATAAATATATCCTTGGCATCTTCAACGTCAACAAACTCAGGCGAGATGTCTGTCAGAAAACGGCTCGGCGACTCCATCTCAACCTTTCCATATCTGTAACGATTCTTTGCGTATGTCAATATACAATGGCGTTCTGCACGCGTTATCGCCACATAAAGCAGTCGTCTCTCCTCCTCCAGTTCACGCCTGCTGCCCATTGACAGAGAACTCGGAAAGATATTCTCCTCCAGTCCAACGACAAATACCACAGGGAATTCAAGTCCCTTGGCGCTATGCACAGTCATCAGCGACACACGTTCACCATCAGCTCCGTCGTCGCTCTCCAGGTCTGTCTGCAATGACACTTCCTGCAAGAAGTCTGTAAGATGAACCTCATCAGCACGGCCTTCTTCTTTCCTGCCTTCAACAAACTCCTGTATACTGCCAAGCAATTCCTCGACATTCTCCTGACGGGCTATGTTTTCGGGAGTCTTATCCTGATATATGTCTGCAGAAATACCGCTGGCCTTGACCACTTCAACACCTAGAGCATAGGCATCAACCGTTACAAACTTCTCAATAAAACTACTTATCAGACACCTGAAGGCATCCAGCTTTGTAAGCGTGGCTTTGCTTGGATTAAATCCGTACAAAGCAGGTTCACATATCACACGCCACAAGCTCACTCCATTTGCGGAGGCCACAGCGGCAATCTTTGCCACAGTGCTGTCGCCTATTCCACGCTTAGGATAATTTATAATTCTCTTAAAAGCCTCCTCGTCGTCAGGATTTACAACAAGGCGAAAATACGCTATGACATCTTTTATCTCCTTACGCTGATAGAAGCTGAGTCCGCCATAAATTTTATAAGGAATGCTCACCTTTCGCATGGCTTCCTCAAAACTTCTGCTCTGTGAGTTTGTTCTATATAGCACGGCAAAGTCATTATATCCGCATCTGTCAGCCCGCTTTATCCGCTTAATCTCATTGCAAACGATAATAGCCTCTTCACGGTCGCTGTATGCCGGTTTAACTGAAAGTTTATCACCATCGGCATTGCAGCTATAAATATCTTTCGGTATCTGCCGTTCATTGTGACGTATCAGGCTGTTTGCCGCCTGAACAATACGTTTAGTACTGCGATAGTTACGCTCCAGCTTGAACAGACGCGTTCCTGCAAACTGCTTCTGAAAATCAAGGATGTTGTCTATGTTTGCACCTCTGAAGGCATAAATACTCTGTGCATCGTCACCTACGGCACAAACATGCATGTGCTCTTCAGCCAGCAGCCATACAATCTTCTGCTGTACGGAGTTTGTGTCCTGATACTCATCAACAAGGACATACTTAAAGCGTTCAGAATATTTCTTGCGTATATCAGCGTCAGAAACAAGCAGACGATATGTATTTATTAGCAAGTCGTCAAAATCCATTGCATTCGCCTTCTTGCAGCGCTCGCAATACGCCGAATATATAGCCGACACAGCCGGCACTTTCTGTTCAGCATCACGTTCTATCAGGCTTCGGGTCCTGGCATATTCATCAGGAAACATAAGATTATTCTTAGCCATACTTATTCGCGCATGAACAGAAGCCGGCTTATACACCTTGTCATCGAGTTGCATCTCCTTGATAATGGCTTTAATCAGACTCCTCGAATCACTCTCGTCATATATTGTAAAGTTGCCTGCGTAGCCAAGTCTTTCTGCCTCAACACGCAAAATACGCGAAAATATGCTATGAAAGGTTCCCATATACAGATACCTTGCCACCTCTTCGCCAACAAGTCCTCCTATTCGCTGCTTCATTTCATTTGCAGCCTTATTGGTAAAAGTAAGTGCAAGAATATTCCATGGCTTCATGCCATGGCTCAATAAATATGCTATTTTGTATGTCAGCACACGGGTTTTGCCTGAACCGGCTCCGGCAATAACAAGCGACGGTCCGTCACAAAACTCCACCGCTGCACGCTGGCTGTCGTTCAGCTCATCAAGAAAGGTACAATCCATTATTTGCAATTACATTTAATTTTCATGCCGCACAAACAAATCAAAACGCAAGACACATGCGCTGCCGGCAATATAAATATTAGGCTAAATTATTAGTCAGAACCGTCATCATACAATTGTTGCTGCTGTGTATTATCTCATATTGCGATACACGCCGCCCGCAGATGTCGAAGGGTCGATATCTTCTCCTTCTTTTGGAAAAGATGGTATAAACTTCATTTGCTGCTCTATCTGACGCTTACGCTTAAGCATATATCCGCTAGGATCTTTTGAACTGAATTTAAGCGGATTGGGCAAAGTGGCAGCTATTAGAGCACATTCGCCTCTAAACAAGTCAACGGCATCCTTGCCAAAATTGTCCTCAGCAACAGCCTGGGCGCCATAAATGCCGGGGCCCATCTCTATCGAATTAAGATAAACTTCCATTATCCGCTGCTTGCTCCACATCAGTTCTATCAGCGTAGTAAAATAAACTTCGAAACCTTTGCGTATCCATGAACGGCCCGGCCACAGGAACACGTTCTTTGCAGTCTGCTGCGATATGGTGCTTGCGCCACGCTTTTTCTTGCTCGACATATTATGTTCCACGGCTTTTTCTATCGCCTTATAATCAAATCCGTGATGAAGCAGAAAGCGCTGGTCTTCACTTGCCATAACAGCAACCGGCAGATGAGGTGATATTTTATCCAACGGCACCCAATGATGATGCATCTTGATACTTTCACCGTCCTTTATCTGCTCTGCACAACGGATAAACATCAGCGGCGTGAAATATACGGGAATAAAACGCAACAATACAACAGCAAGAATGGTGGAGCCAAAGAAAGCTACCACCATCCAACGTATTATGCGGCTCAGAAATCTGAACTTGCTCATCTAATAAGTATCAAAATTAGTTCAATGTTCCGTTATTTGCAGCGTCAATCATTTCCTGGCTTGCATACAGATATACCTCAACACGACGGTTCTGAGCCTGTCCTGCTGATGTTGAGTTATCAGCTACAGGATTAGCAGAGCCATAGCCCTGAACTTTCTGAATCTGATTTGAGCTAACGCCACATGACTTCAGATAAGAAGAAACAGCCTCAGCACGTTTCTGACTCAGAGGAACGTTTATTGCATCATTACCAGTTGAATCAGTATATCCCTGAATGTCAACCGAACATGTGCTGTTATTCTTCAATACGCTAGAGAACTTTGCAAGCTCATTCTTTGATGCTGTGTTAAGGTCTGCCTTATTCAAAGCGAAAAGAATACCAGAATCAAATGTAACCTTTACAGCCTTCAGGCCATTTGCGTCAGTAACTTCTTCTACTTTGGCATTATCGAGCTGAGCCTCAGCCTCTTTCTTTACTTTATCCATGTGGTTGCCGATCAAAGCACCGGTACCGGCACCTACTGCAGCACCTACTGCAGCACCAACTGCTGTGTTGCCGGCTATTTTACCAATAATACCTCCAACCAATGCTCCACCACCAGTTCCGATTAACGCACCGGTTCCAGCCTTTGTACTACAACTTACTACAACAGCCGTGCAAAGGGCAAATATTACAACTTTAATTTTCTTCATAATCTAAAATATTTAAAAATTCACATAGACAAAAGTACAATTTTTTTTTATACTAAACAATATTAAAAACATGTTTTTATAATTAAAACCACATAATGATATTAATAATGTATTAAATTGAACATTTTTTAACCTAACATATTGATTTAATTACAACATTTTTTAAAAGAACATGAAGCTGCAATATCACACAAAAACCTATACAATGCACCGGAATATAAAACAAAGTATGCATCTGTCTATGACAAATATAAATTATTTCATTTAAAATAATCACCAAAGACATTTATGTTGTCAACCTGAGCATGATTTAATTATCATAAAATATCTTTCTTACACTATTTTATTAGCATAATTCAGCTATTTTTAGTAAGTTTGCAGTCAAATTAGAATAAGAAAGCAATTTTTATCATGGCTAAAGAACTAAAAGAACTGACAAAAAGAGCTGACAACTACAGTCAGTGGTATAACGACCTTGTAGTAAAGGCTGACCTGGCCGAGCAGTCTGCCGTGCGTGGATGCATGGTTATCAAACCTTACGGCTATGCAATTTGGGAAAAGATGCAGCACCAGCTTGACCTGATGTTTAAAGAAACAGGAGCACAGAATGCATACTTCCCGTTGCTTATCCCAAAATCATTCCTTTCAAGAGAAGCAGAGCATGTTGAAGGATTCGCAAAAGAATGTGCCGTTGTTACACATTACCGCCTACGCGCAAAAGAAGACAAAAGCGGCGTTGAAGTTGATCCCGCTGCACGTCTTGAGGAAGAACTGATTATACGCCCAACATCTGAAACCATTATATGGAATACATACAAAAACTGGATTCATTCATGGCGCGATCTGCCACTGATGTGTAACCAGTGGTGCAACGTGATGCGCTGGGAAATGCGTACACGCCCGTTCCTCCGCACATCAGAGTTCTTGTGGCAGGAAGGCCACACTGCACATGCCACACGTGAAGAGGCTGAAGCAGAGGCACAGAAGATGCTTCATGTATATGCCGACTTTGCAGAACAGTGGATGGCCGTACCTGTTGTTCAGGGTGTAAAGAGCGAAACAGAAAGATTTGCCGGAGCTCTTGACACTTACACTATTGAGGCAATGATGCAGGACGGCAAGGCCCTGCAAAGCGGAACAAGCCACTTCCTTGGTCAAAACTTTGCAAAGGCTTTCGACGTTACTTATCTTAATAAAGAGAACAAGCCTGAATATGTCTGGGCAACATCATGGGGTGTTTCAACACGTCTCATCGGTGCATTAATAATGACTCACTCTGACGACAACGGACTGGTTCTGCCTCCGAAACTCGCTCCTATTCAGGTTGTTATTATCCCTATTACAAAGGGCGCCGAACAGCTGCAGGCCATCACCGAAAAGCTTTCTCCGATTATCACTGCTCTTCGCAATGCCGGAATATCTGTTAAATATGACGATGCCGACAACAAACGCCCTGGCTTCAAGTTTGCCGACTATGAACTCAAAGGTGTTCCTGTACGTCTTGTTATGGGCGGACGCGACCTCGAGAACAACACTCTCGAAATTATGCGCCGCGATACTCTTGAGAAAGAAACAGTTCCCGTTGACGGCATAGTTGAACGAGTTGAAAATCTGCTGAAAGAAATTCAGGACAACATGTTCAAGAAAGCCAAAGCTTATCGTGATGCCCACATTTATGAATGTGACAACTACGATGAGTTCAAGGAGAAGGTAAAGGAGGGAGGCTTCTTCCTGTGCCACTGGGATGGTACCGCAGAAACAGAAGCAAAGATAAAAGAAGAAACTCAAGCTACGATAAGATGTGTGCCTTTCGGCGTTGAGCAAACACCTGGAACAGACATGGTTTCAGGCAAGCCTGCAAAATGCAGAGTTATTATTGCACGCAGCTATTAATTGTTTAGAAATATGAATATGAGAATGCAGAGGTGATTATGCCTTCTTGCATTCTCATATTTTATTCTGATACTTTAAAAACACGTAAAACTATATTTTTCCATGAGTATTTTTATTGAATACATTGTACGCCTGCTTAATTTCATAGCACCAAAACAGTGTGTCGTATGTGGAAAAAGACTTACTATAAGCGAAGACGTTATCTGTGCTGTATGCAACCTGCACATGCCAAGAACGTTATTCTCAAAAAATCCCTATGAAAACAAAATGGCAAAACTTTTCTGGGGGCAGATTAAGATAGAAAAGGCTGCCGCATTGTTCTTCTACGAGCCACATTCAGAAATGAGCCGTATAATACTTTCTTTAAAATATTTCAACCACCCGGAAACAGGCGAACTTATGGGGCGTATGCTGGCAGAAGAGATAAGACAAGACGGATTCTTTGACGGCATAGACCTGATAATTCCTATACCTTTGACAAAGAAGAGGCAAAGGGAACGAGGATATAATCAAAGTATGGAAATTGCCAGAGGAATAAACGAAATAACAAAAATAAAGATTGTCGGCAATGCCGTAAAAAGAAAATCATTTAAGCAAAGCCAGACAAAAATGAACCGCTGGCAACGACAAGACAACGTTAAGGACGTTTTCAGCATAGATAAAGAACATGACCTTGACGGCAAACATATTCTGCTGATTGATGATGTCGTTACAAGCGGTTCTACAATAATATCATGTGCGCAGAAAATCTCAGCACACTATAATAACACAAAATTCAGTGTCTTATCTTTAGGCTTTACCAAAAACTGAGCTCAAACAAGCACATTCCGGCACGTAAACAGAATCAGTGGCGGTCTCTGCTAATGTTCAGTTCAGAATATTTTTTATGCCCTTTAGCATAGTATTGCCATAATATAGAGAAACCGAATATACCTTCCACGTTATCCGTCTTGCGCATCTGCTGCACTTGTTTTCTTATCTCGCGATATTCAGGAAGCCATTTTCTGAATGTTCTTCTGGCTTTAAGTATTGCCTTGAAATCACCTATGCAGCCTGTGGCCAAAGACTTGAATGCAGCGACATAATCAAGGAACAAACGCATACGGAACACACTACGCAACCTGTCTTCAGGCAAATTCTTGTAAAGCATCAACAGATTGTTGCGAAAATTAAGATATGTCTTCATCGGATTGTTCTTAGGCAAAGTGCCGCCACCGACATGAAAGACAAAACTGTCTGGTATGCAGAAAATCTTACGTCCCATCAAACGCAGGCGCCAGCACAAATCAATCTCCTCGCAATGGGCAAAGAACCTGGCATCAAAACCTCCTGACGACTTAAAATCTGAAGAACGTATCATCATACATGCTCCCGTAGCCCACAGCACTTCAGCATCGTAATCATATTGTCCGTTGTCAGCCTCAACAGTATCAAAAATTCTGCCGCGACAAAAAGGATAGCCATAACGGTCAAGATATCCGCCACTGGCTCCTGCATATTCAAAAGAATCATGATCTTTCTCAGACAACAGTTTTGGCTGACAAGCTGCAGCCTCAGGATGGTTATCCATAAACTCAACCAAAGGTGCCAGCCAATGATGGGCAACTTCAACGTCTGAATTCAGCAATACATAATATTCTGCCTCAATCTGTTCCAAAGCCTTGTTATATCCCTCGGCAAAGCCCCAGTTTTTTTCAAGAAGCACCAGGCGAACTTCAGGAAAACGTTGTTTAAGTATTTCAAGCGAATCATCAGTAGATGCATTGTCTGCAACATAAACAGTTGCATCCTTACGCGAATATTCAAGTACATTAGGCAAAAAGCGTTTCAGCATCTCTGCCCCATTCCAGTTTAATATTACGATAGCAACTTTTTCCATTTTACAATAAAGCTTTTAGTGCTGTTTTATCATGATTGAAGTCACCCAGCTTCACCTTAACGAGCTGATTGTCAAGCCTGTCGTTATCAGGTGACGGCGGCAGTTCTACACGAATGTAATTTTTTGTAAACCCATGCATGGCTCTTCCTCTGGCAGCCTTCTCAAACAACACCTCAGCCTCATATCCAATGAAACGCTCATAAAAAGCATGAGTCTTATTGTCTGACATATCAAGAAGACGCTTGCTGCGCAGTTTTTTGTCACCATCAGACACTACATAAGGAATCTTCAAAGCCATTGTACCCGGACGCTCTGAATAAGGGAACACATGAAGCTGAGTAACATCGAGCGACTGAAGGAAGTTGTAAGTCTCTTCAAACAACTCAGGCTTTTCGCCGCGTGTTCCAACCATCACATCCACACCGATAAAGGCATCGGGCATTACTTTCTTTATCAGATTTATCTTATGAGCAAACAACGCTGTATCGTAACGGCGATGCATAAGGCGCAACACTTCATCAGACCCGCTCTGAAGCGGTATATGGAAATGAGGCATGAAAGCCCTGCTCTGAGCACAATATTCTATAAGCTCATCATCCAGCAAGTCTGGCTCAATGCTGCTTATACGATAGCGCTTTATGCCTTCTACCTTGTCCAAAGCCTTTACCAAGTCGACAAAACGTTCATTCGTTGTTTCGCCAAAATCTCCGATATTCACGCCGGTGAGAACAATCTCCTTGCCTCCTTCTGCCGCAGCCTGCTCAGCCTGCTCAACAAGCGACGCAATACTCGGATTACGGCTAAAGCCACGGGCATAAGGAATGGTACAATATGTACAGAAATAGTTGCAGCCATCCTGCACCTTAAGAAAATAACGCGTACGGTTACCACGCGAGCAGCTCGGTGCAAAAGTCTTAATGTCTTTTGTCTTCTGTGTATGATATCTGTGCAGCGCCTCACCGTTTTTTACGCCTCCCCATGCTTCAGACAAGAACTGAATAAGGTTGGCTTTCTCGTTAGCTCCAAGCACCAGGTCAACTCCTTCTATCTGGCTCACTGTTTCAGGTTTCAGCTGAGCATAACATCCGGTTACCACGACAAAGGCTCCCGGATGATTGCGCACCATCCTGTGTATGGCCTGTCGGCATTTATGATCGGCAACTTCTGTAACAGAACATGTGTTTATTATACAAATGTCAGCAACCTCGCCTTCACCTGCCGTACTTACACCCATCTCTGACAACAAACGGCCAAAGGTGGATGTCTCTGAAAAATTTAATTTGCAGCCTAATGTGAAAAAGGCCGCCTTTTTACCTTGAAAGGCTGATGTATCTATCATAATCTAATCTTTCTACTTTTCCGTCCGATTTTAATATTGCAATTTTATCGGACCTGTATTATCAACCATCAGAAAAAGAAAGCAATGTCACTGGCATTTACCAACGCACATCCTGCTGCACATTCCCTAACACATATAAATTCAGGCACATTTCTGCCGTTTCAAACACCCAGCCATGCACACACCTTATTATATATAATGCATACATCTGCTTTTCTTCTGATATTTCTATGATTTTCTCGATGCAAAGATAATAAAAAGTAGGAATTAACAGACACAGTAAAAACTATTTATTAAGCGCCATCCCTAATTAAAAGAAATTAACATTTCGTATTTAATTGACAATCAATTACTTACAAAAAAGTTACAAAAATGAATGAAAAAAATTACTAAAAGCAGAACAACGTATCAAAAAAATGTTTACCTTTGCATCGTTTTAATAAACAAATGATTGTTTTACAGATTTAAAAAGCAAAGAAAATGAAAAAATTAGTTTTAATGTTCGTAGCTATCGCAGCTATCTCTTTCGCATCTTGTGGTAACAAAACAGCTCAGGCTGAGGGTGCTGACACAACAGATACAGCTGCTGTTGACACTGTTTCTGCTGTTGATACAGCTGCTGTTGACACAGCTGCTGCTGACACAGCTAAATAATTTAGCTACAACAGTTAAAAGGAGATTAAAAACCGCAGGACACAGTCTTGCGGTTTTTGCTTTTATATAATCAAGTCATCAAAAGACTTAATAAATCACCATCTACACAAGACTAAATATTAAAGCCTGCATGACGGCTATGTAAAACACGGCAAATTACGATGCAAAAGGTATGCTTTTAGCTTTCAATATGCCACATATTACAATGCAAGAACTATGCTTTTGCAACAAGAAAAATCATCAAAACGATTTTCATCATCACCCTAAATGTTTTATTACATAACACTTTGACAATAAGTCTGTTATAACTTTATCACCAATAAAATCAGTTCAATAAGTCAAGCCGTGACGATAATATATGTGATGAGTTGAAAAATCAACTCATCACACATTATAGTACACAAAATCAACAAGTTACATACAAATGTGATGAGTGATGACTTTTTATAAAAAATTATTTACGCTTTATTGCATAACAAGATATCTACCAGATTGCCTTTGAAACTACATCCAAAAACAATCAGCACCACTCTATCAATCTTGACTACATCACAGCCTTACACATAACAATAAGCAAAATATTCAGCCTGGCTGAAATAAAATCCGCCAGACTAAAAGTCTGACGGAAAGAATTAATAGAAAATAGTATGAAATAAAGTCATGTTTTTGTGCTGATCTTGGATATATCAAATCAAACGACAAACACTTTCAGTTTAATAATAACTCATCAAAAAATGCCGGCAATGATACTATTGCTATACCAAATAGCAAACAAGCATACGACAATAATACTTGCCGGCATACAAACCAAAACAAACTAACATTAAAACTTGCGCATATAATCCCAATATTTTTTATTTATGTCAAGTCTGTCATTATTATCCGCTGACGTTTGTTTTCTGCCCGGACTAGTAATCGGCACACATCAGCAAATTAGTCCTGGCACATAAGAGTCTGACAAATAGCTAATCACGTCCTCCTCCTAAAGCCTGATACAGGCTTATCACGCTTTGCACTTCAGTAAACATATTGGCAACCTGCTGAAGTTCAGCATTAAGCAACGACTGCTGCGCCGTAAGCACCTCAAGATAATTAGTGTTACCATGCTGCATCAAAAGCTTCGTGCTGCGTAATGCTGTCTGCAATGATTCCACCTGCTTGCTGTAAATAGATGTCTTGGCATGACTTGTCTGATAAGCAGTAAGAGCATCGTTAACCTCACTGCCGGCATTCAGCAATGCCTGCTGAAAAGCCAGACGAGTTTCTTCCTGCTGCGCCTTTGATATACGTAGCTGTGCTACATTCTGCCCTTTGTTGAACAGAGGCAGAGTCAACGAGCCTAAAGCCTCTGCCAAAAACTTTCCCGGATTCAGGATTGCCGAACCTACAGCATTTGTCCAACCGACAGAACCGCTCAACGTAATCTGAGGATAAAAGGCCGAACGTGCCTGATTGGTGGCATAGAACGCAGCCTCAAGGCTACGTTCCGCGCTTCTTACATCTGGTCTGTTAGACAACATCTGCAAAGGCACACCAACAGTTATGTCACAATCAAGCTGCATCTGGCACAGCTTCCCACGCTGATGCTTTTGAGGAGCCTCGCCCAATATAATAGACAGGCTGTTTTCTGTCTGATTTATCTGCTCCATTATGTCAAGCACAGACGCCCTGACACCATGAAGGGATGCCTCCATCTGTGCAACTGCAGCCTCATTATATTGCCCAGCCTTCATCAAGGCGCGCGCTGTTTCAACAGTCTCTTCCCATGAAGCCATGGTACGTTCAGTCAAATCAAGCTGAGCGTCAAGCATTTGCAATGTATAATAAGCATTAGCAATACTTGCGATGAGCTGCGTACGCACAGCCTGCTTATAATCTATGCTTTTGGCATAAAGAGCCTTTGCCTGCAGCTTGGCGTTGCGTATACGTCCAAACACATCCAGTTCCCAGCTTGCTGTAATAGGCAACTGATAAGTCTGCGTTGCCTTCTGATTATCGAAACTGCTTACAGAGCCTTGCGGGGCAAAGGCAAACGAAGGCAGATAGGCCAACTTTGCAGCCAACAATGTAGCCTCAGCCTCCTCAATCCTAAGCTGAGCCGACTTATAGTCTGTGTTGTTTGCCAGTCCCTCTTCTATCAGATTCTGCAACAGTGTATCCGTAAATAATTCACGCCAATATACATTGCCAAGACTTGCAGTGTCCGTGCCATACGACAATGAGTCACCATACAGGTTGTCAGGAACTGAAGTCTGCGGCTCATACTTTGTATATATTCCGCAACTGCACATCATTACAGCCGCAAATATCATATAAAACGCTTTCCTCATTTTCATTTGTTTTCAATGTTCAACTTACCTTTTTCTATCATTGTCCTTGCTTTTTCTACAACCGACTGCAAGTCGTCTTCCTCTTGCAGAGGTGTTCTGATCTTCTCCTGCAGATATTCAAAGACTATAAAGAACAGAGGCACTACAAAAAGCAAAGCTATGGTACCTATGGTTATACCTCCAACCACACCAGTAGCCAAAGAGTTGTTGCCGTTGGCTCCTGCACCCGACGAGAACATAAGCGGCAGCATGCCAAAGACCATACACAGAACCGTCATGACAATAGGACGGAAACGGGCCTGGGCTGCTGAATAGGCCGAAGCAACTATACCTAATCCCTTTCGGCGACGTTCAACGGCATACTCCGTAATAAGAATGGCTGTCTTGGCAAGCAATCCGATAAGCATTATCACACCGGTCTGCAGATAAATGTTGTTCTCTATGCCAAACAGTCTTGCAAAGAGGAACGAGCCCATAAGTCCAAACGGCACTGAGAAGATGACCGCAAGCGGCAACAGGAAGCTCTCATAAAGACATGACAAAATGAGATAAATAAGAATGACGCACATGAAATATACAAACGCCGTTTGCGCACCGCTGTTTCCGGCCTCCTCGCGTGCCATACCTCCATACTCATATCCATAGCCCGACGGCAGCATCTTTTCGGCAGTCTCTTTAATTGCAGTCTGAACCTGTCCCGAAGAATATCCGTCTGCAGCATTGACATTAACCGGAATCGTGTTATACAGATTGAAGCGCTGTGCCAGCTCAGCACCAAGAACATTCTTTATTGTTACAAACTGGCTTAGCGGTGCCATCTCGTCTCCATTGCGTACAAACATGTTGTCAAGAGCGTGTTCATCAAGACGGAACTTTGGCGAAGCCTGAATCTGTACACGATAAACCTTTCCAAACTTATTGAAGTCAGACACATACGAAGCTCCGCAATAGCTTCCCAAAGCATCAAGGACATCATTAGGAGATATTCCGGCACGCTTACATTTTGCAGCATCAACATCAACGGCAATCTGAGGGAATGACATTGAGTAAGAAGAATATGCCATGGCCACCTCAGGACGTTTGTTCAACTCAGCTACAAACTTTACCGTAGTATCATAAAACTTTGCTATATCGCCGCCAGTTTTATCCTCCAGATACAGCTCGGTAGAGTTACCCGTTCCGTAACCGGGTATCATGGCCGGCTGAAAACAGAATATCTGAGCCTCCTTTATTTCACTGAGCTGTCTGTTAAGGCGTTCCATCACGGCATCAACATTATGCTCCTTGCCCTTGCGTTCATCCCATGTCTTCAGCTTTATAATGGCTGTACCATATGATGTGCCCTGTCCTGAAATGAGGCCATAGCCCGTAATGCGGGAGAAATGGTCTACTTCTGGAGTTTTCTGCAAAATGGCCTGCACCTTGTCCATAACCTTATTGGTTTCGGTCAGAGAGTTTCCCGGAGAAGTACTTACATTCAACATGATTGTTCCCTGATCTTCCTGAGGGACAAAACCGGTCTTTGTCGTATTCATAAGGTAAACAAGCAAGACTACCGTAACACCAAGCGATGCCCACCCCATCCATCTGTGATGGAAGAAGAACATCAAAGCACGCTTATACTTGCCCAACATCACCTTATACGATGCATTGTATGCAGCCTTAATCCGCGCATTAAATCCTTTCTTTACTCCGCTATTGCTTTCTGGTTTAAGTAACATCGCGCATAATGCGGGACAGAGTGTGAGGGCGTTAAGGCAGGATATGCCCACAGCGACAGCCATGGTGACACCAAACTGAGTGTAGAACACACCAGACGTTCCGCCCATGAACGTTACAGGAACAAACACGGCCATAAACACAAGCGTACACGTTACAACAGCCATTGACACATCGTGCATGGCATCCTTCGTTGCCAGATATGGCGATGTATGCCCCACTTCAAACTTTGCCTGAACCGCCTCAACAACGATAATTGCATCGTCAACAACAGTTCCGATAGCCAACACAAGGGCGAACAGCGTCAAGATGTTAATGCTGAAACCTGCAATCTGCAAGCAAGAGAATGTTCCGATGAGTGAAACGATAATAGATATCGAAGGAATAATGGTGCTTTTGAAATCATGAAGGAAAAAATAAACAACCATTATTACAAGCAGAATAGCAATAACAAGCGTCTCTACCACGGTATCGATTGATGCGAACAAGAAGTCGTTCACACTCATCATCTGTACAAACTCACAGCCCGCAGGAAGATCTTTCGACATGTCATCAAGCTCATCGGCTATCTGCTGATTCACAGCCGTAGCATTAGCTCCGGCCACCTGAAACACCATAAACGTTGTTCCGGGCACACCGTCTACTTCGCCATGATAACTGTACGACTGCTTTCCGAGTTCAATATCTGCTATATCCTTAAGTCTGAGCACAGTTCCGTCTTTCTGCGACCTGATTACGATGTTTTCAAATTCAGGCACCTCTTTAAGTCGGCCTTTATACTTCATTGTATACTGATAAACATGATCGGAGTTCTCGCCAAGCGAACCGGCCGGGGCAACAATGTTCTGTTCTGCAAGCGCCTGAGTTACATCTGCAGGAATAAGCCCATATTGAGACATCACGTCCGGCTTCATCCATACACGCAGACTGTACGTATCACCCAACTCAAGGACATCGCCTACGCCCTGAATACGCTTAAGACGCGGTATGACATTTATGTCAAGATAATTGGCAAGAAAGGTCTCGTCGTAACGCTTGTCTTTGCTTACAAGAGAGTTTATCTGCAAGAAACCGTTCTGACGCTTTGTCGTGCTGACACCGATGCTCTTAACCGCCGACGGAAGTTTGCCTTCAGCTTTAGACACACGGTTCTGCACATTCACGGCAGCCATGTCCGGGTCAGTGCCTTGCTTGAAATAGACCATAATCTCAGCTGTTCCTGAGTTGGTTGCCGTTGAAGTTATATAAATCATGTCTTCTACTCCGTTAATGCTTTCCTCAAGTGGAATTATCACGCTGTTCATAACAGCATCGGCATCAGCTCCTGTATAAGTAGCCTCAACCCTCACCGTAGGAGGAGCAATGTCAGGATATTGCTCAACCGGCAGGGTGAATAGAGAGATAAGACCAACTAAAACTATCAATATGGATATGGCCAGCGCCATAACCGGCCTTTTTATAAAGATGTTTCCTTTCATAAAAATCTTTTTCCCTTTTTGTTTTTATCATTTCACAATAGTTCCCTCGCGCACAAGTCCGGCACCCTTTGAAACATATTCGTCTCCTACGCTCAGACCGCCTGTGACGATATACTCCTTGCCGTCGTTATAAGGGGCAACCGTTATGAGTGTTGAAACAGCTTTGCCGTTCACCACTTTGTACACTATGTATTTGTCTTGCTGCTGCACTGTGGCTTCCTGCGGAATGACAATACAATTCTTAAACTCGCTCGGTATCAGGACGTTGCCCGACGAACCGCTGTAAAGCAACTTGGACTTATTCGGGAACACAGCCCTAAGGCCTACCGCTCCGGTCTCTTTGTCTATCACTCCGCTTATCGACTCTATCTTGCCCTTCTCATCGAATATCGAACCATCGTTAAGCTGAAGCTGTATTTCCGGCATCTGCTTTATTGCATTGTCCTTAGTGCCATACTGACGCACCATGGTGAGAAGCTGATTTTCCGGCATGGAGAAATATACATACATCTTAGAGTTATCCGAAACTGTTGTAAGAGGCTTTGTCATCGACGGACTGACCAATGTTCCTACACGATACGGCAGCATTCCTACAACACCGTCGCTCGGACTCTTCACCTCTGTATAAGACAAATTGTTACGTGCATCCCTCTCCTCTGCCCGCGCCTGTGCCAGCTTAGCCTTGGCCGTCAGATATGCATTACGGTTTGTCTTCAGGTTAAAGTCTGACACCACTTTCTGTGCATGAAGCTCCTTGGCACTCTGATATGTCAGCTCAGCCGTGGCAAGATTTGCCTCAGCATCCTTCACATTGGCTACAGCCGTGGCAAGTGCCATCTGATATGGAACCTGGTCTATAACAAAAAGCACTTGGCCTTTCCGTACTGTCTGTCCCTCTGAAACATTAAGTTTTACTATGTATCCTGAAACTTTTGGATAAATATCGATATCCTGCATACCTTCAATTGATGCAGAATAAGAAGTTGTTATTGTTTTGTCTGTCTTCCCCTCCACTTTCTTCGTGGCATAAGTCTGCCTGTTAACTTCAGCAGGTTTGTTCTTGCATGATGTTGCAATGAATAAACATGTAAAGGCAACAAGCCATACATTCAAGTTTAAAATCTTTTTCTTCATATCATTAATATATTATCTGATTTTCGCCGCGAAAGTAACAATTTGCCGTGCAGAATCAGTAACAACATTTCCTTCAGATGTGTTCAATTTGACTTCTGCCTGCAAGAAAAGAAGAAAATAGAACATAGGCTGAGGAAAAAGGAATATTACAGGTAAGCCGTAATTTAGTATCTTTGCAAACAAAATCAGAACAAATGAACAAAGACATAAGAAATATTTATAATCAAGAAACAAGCAAAAATTTTTATGACAACGACTACGTTAAAATAACTGACCGACTCGACTATATCTTTCATGAAAGCAAAAGTGAAAAAATTGAAGAGTTCACGTTTGTCTACTGCGAAAAAGGAGAACTTAAAATAGAGTTAAACAACACTGTTTTCTGTCTTCATAAAAACGACATACTGGTATGTCTGCCTAACTCGCTCATAAACCTAATTGAAGAAAAAAGCGATAATAAGCTTATAATAATATGCTTTTCAAACCGCTTGGCACACCGCATGACTCAAACAGAAAAAGGGACATGGAAAATGATGGAGCATCTGCATGTCTGTCCTGTCAGACATATGACCAAAAACGAATGTGTTGTATTGAAAAAATATATCGACTTAATTTCTGACAAAATAGACGTTGACGCAGACAAATTCCAGAAAGACATACTCATGCATATCGCATCGGCGATGTTTACGGAAATGATTGCCATAGCATATCAGAACAGCTATGAAGACTGCACTGACGACAGTTCAGAAGAATGTCTCAGGCAATCTGACTACATATTCAACAACTTCATGGAGGCTGTAACGGCAGATAAAGGAAGGCACCGGACAATAGGATATTATGCCGAAATGCTTTGCTATACACCAAAATATCTTTCAACCATTGTCAAAAAGGTATGTGGCAAGAATGCTCTTACACTTATCAACGACAACGCCATTGAACACATCATTGCAGAACTTAAATATTCTGACAAAAACATTAAGCAGATTGCATTCGACTTTAATTTTTCTAACAACTCTTTCTTTTCCAAGTTCTTTAAGATGCATACAGGCATATCGCCAACTGAGTATCGCAACAATATCATAAAAAACGAAGACGGAAAAACAGAGACTGAAAAAGACGAAAACAGATAGCAGAAACAACGAACAGTCATATTGGCATATAATGGCACAGGCATCAGGCATCATGAATAGTAGCAAAGTGTATCCAAAATAACTGAATACAAAACTCAATGAGTTTCATACCAAAAATCACTGAATAAGCAATGTTAAATCAGTGGTTTTCAGATAACATTTCAGCATATATTTTACTGTTTTACAAAAGGTGCCCTTTTACATTGCGAAAGGGCACCTTTTACAATGCAAAAAACGTCAAATCGCGCGCTAAAAGGTATGCTTTTGCAAATCAATGAAATAAAGCTAACCGGCACATTGCCTGCAATACGCGCAACAGAGGCATAAGCCATTGGTTTTCAATACATTATACATTTTCAGCAAAAGAGCTACATTTAAGCAAGGATAATGATGTCCCGACCATATATCCATAAACTCTTTAACAGCGGATTTTCGTTAGATTTTTCGCAGGCATAGTGAGCTATGTCAAAAAAATCTGACAAAAAGACGACAATAGAAACAAAAAGACTGGCTGAAAGCATCAATGCACAAAATTGATAAAGTAATATGTGCTATAATGCCCGATTTGGGGTTAATCATTATGAGCCGTTTGAATTAAAACAATAAAGGAGGTGACGTCTTGTGGCGTCACCTCCTTTATAATAAACATGATAAAATATCTCTTATTTATATTCTTCCCATGATTTGATGTCGATGTCATCAAGCTTAACACGGCAGAAAGCATTGATAAACGCACTTGCTAGACGACCGTTTGTGATAAGAGGCACGTTAAGGTCGATAGCTGCACGACGAATCTTATATCCGTTAGAAAGCTCACTGACAGTAAGGTCTTTCGGTATGTTCACCACCATATCTATCTCATGATTGTGAAGCATGTCGAGAGCCTGAGGTTTCTTATCGCTGTCTGACGGCCAGTAAACGAGCGTGTTCTCTATCCCGTTCTCTGTAAGATACTTTGATGTGCCAACAGTTGCATACAGCTTGTATCCGTTGCTTACAAGCTGACGGGCCGCATCAAGCATGGCAGCCTTCTGCTTTGCGCCACCTGTAGAGAGCAATATGTTCTTTTTAGGTATGCGGTGACCGACAGACAGCATGCTCTTAAGCAACGCCGTGTTTGTATCATCACCAAGACATCCAACCTCACCTGTAGAAGCCATGTCTACACCAAGCACAGGGTCGGCCTTCTGCAAGCGGTTGAAAGAGAACTGACTTGCCTTAATACCAACGTAGTCGAGGTCAAACAAGTTCTTCTCCGGCTTTTCTACCGGCAGACCAAGCATAACCTTAGTGGCAAGTTCAATGAGATTTATCTTAAGCACCTTGCTGACAAACGGGAACGAACGTGAAGCACGCAGGTTACATTCAATAACCTTTATATCATTCTCTCGTGCAAGGAACTGTATGTTGAACGGTCCGCTGATATGCAGTTCCTGAGCAATCATCTTGCTGACGCGCTTTATACGGCGTATTGTCTCGCAATAAAGTTTCTGGGGCGGGAACTGTATTGTTGCATCGCCTGAGTGAACTCCGGCAAACTCGATATGTTCACTGATTGCATAGGCAATGATTTCGCCGTTCTTAGCAACCGCGTCCATCTCAACCTCCTTCGCATGTTCGATAAACTGACTTACAACAACAGGATGATCTTCTGAAACGTTGGCTGCAAGTTTGAGGAAACGCTCAAGCTCTTCATTGTTTGAACATACGTTCATTGCCGCACCTGAAAGGACGTAAGAAGGACGAACCAATACAGGGAAGCCTACACGGTCGATAAACTTGTTGATGTCATCCATTGAAGTCAGTGCGCTCCATTCCGGCTGGTCTATGCCGTTGCGTCCCAACATTGAAGAGAACTTGGCACGGTCCTCTGCATTGTCGATATCCTTGGCAGATGTACCGAGGATAGGAACATTCTGTGCATCGAGACGCATTGCAAGGTTGTTAGGAATCTGTCCGCCCGTAGAAACAATGACGCCATAAGGACACTCGAGGTCGATAATATCCATGACACGCTCGAATGTAAGCTCATCAAAGTAAAGACGGTCGCACATGTCGTAGTCTGTAGACACGGTTTCAGGGTTATAGTTTATCATTATGCTGCGATAGCCCTGCTTGCGTATTGTGTTAAGCGCCTGAACTCCGCACCAGTCGAACTCAACTGAACTTCCGATACGATATGCACCTGAGCCAAGAACAATGATAGAACGCTTGTCGTTCTCAAACGTAATGTCGCTCTTGACACCTGCATATGTAACATAAAGATAGTTGGTCTGTGCCGGATACTCGGCCGCCAGTGTGTCGATCTGCTTTACAACGGGCAGGATGCCATAGCTCTTGCGGAGCTGGCGGATAACAAGTCCGGCCTTAGCCATATTGCCGAGTTCGCGCTCCAGACCTACGGCACGTGCTATCTGGAAGTCAGTGAAGCCATATACCTTAGCCTCGCGCAGCAAGTCTTTTCCAAGAACATTAACGCTCTTGCACTTCTTCAGTGTCTCATCTATGTCGATAATGTGCTTCAGCTTGTAGAGGAACCATTTGTCTATCTTCGTAAGGTCATGTATCTGGTCGATTGTATAACCTCTGTGCATAGCCTTAGATATGATGAATATACGCTTGTCGGTAGGTTCACGAAGCGCTGCATCGATATTTTCTATCTCAAGTTCCTTATTCTCAACAAAGCCGTGCATGCCTTGTCCTATCATGCGCAGACCCTTCTGTATGGCCTCTTCAAAGTTACGTCCGATAGCCATAACCTCACCCACAGACTTCATTGACGAGCCAAGTTCGCGGTCAACGCCACGGAATTTGCTCAAGTCCCAACGTGGAATCTTACATACAACATAGTCGAGTGCGGGCTCAAAGAATGCGCTTGTTGTCTTTGTTACAGAGTTTTTAAGCTCAAAGAGACCATAGCCCAAACCGAGTTTTGCTGCCACAAATGCCAAAGGATAACCTGTAGCTTTAGATGCAAGAGCCGAACTGCGGCTAAGACGTGCGTTAACCTCGATGACACGATAGTCCTCACTCTTCGGATCGAAAGCATACTGAACGTTACACTCACCTACGATACCGATATGACGGATAATTTTTATTGAAAGTGCACGCAGCTTGTGATACTCGCTGTTAGTAAGTGTCTGTGAAGGAGCAATAACGATACTCTCGCCTGTATGGATGCCAAGCGGGTCGAAGTTCTCCATGTTGCAGACTGTTATACAGTTGTCGTAACGGTCGCGTACAACCTCATATTCTATTTCTTTCCAGCCTTTAAGACTCTTCTCAACCAGCACCTGCGGAGAGAACGAGAATGCTTTTTCTGCAAGTTTGTCAAGTTCTTCCTCATTGTCACAGAATCCGCTGCCTAGTCCGCCTAGAGCATAAGCAGCACGTATGATGACAGGATATCCCAGCTCAGCTGCAGCCTTGCGTGCCTGTTCTATAGTCTCGCAAGCCTCACTCTTGATGGTCTTTACGTCAATTTCGTTAAGTCTGTCGACGAACAGTTCACGGTCTTCTGTATCCATAATGGCCTGAACCGGAGTTCCAAGTACCTTAACATTATATTTTTCGAGCACACCGCTCTTATATAATTCAACACCACAGTTAAGAGCCGTCTGACCACCAAAAGACAGCAATATGCCGTCAGGACGCTCTTTCTCTATAACGCGCTCTACGAAATAAGGCTGAACAGGCAAGAAATAAATCTGGTCTGCAACACCTTCGGATGTCTGAACGGTTGCAATGTTAGGATTTATGAGAACAGTTTTAACGCCTTCTTCCCTCAACGCCTTCAAGGCCTGTGAACCGGAATAGTCAAACTCGCCGGCCTCGCCAATCTTCAATGCGCCGGAACCAAGAAGCAGAACTTTCTTTATATCATTATATTTCATGTCTTTTCTTTTTATTGCAATTACACTAACTGCCTGTTAAACAAATTATTTCAACGCATCAACAAACTTGTCAAACATAAACTCTGTATCTACAGGACCAGAGCATGCTTCCGGATGGAACTGGCTTGAGAACCAAGGATTCGTCTTATGACGTATACCTTCGTTGCTGCCGTCGTTCATATTTACGAATAGCTCTTCCCAGTCTTTTCCTAAAGTAGAAGCATCAACGGCATATCCGTGGTTCTGGCTTGTTACATAACAATTGGTTGTTCCCACCATACGCACAGGCTGGTTATGAGAACGGTGACCATATTTAAGCTTGTAAATCGTAGCGCCACCGGCTTTTGCCAGCAACTGATTACCCATACAGATACCGCAAATAGGCTTTGTAGAAAGGCTCATTTGCTTTCTTATAATGTTTACGGCATCCTCACACATATCAGGATCGCCGGGGCCATTGGCAAGGAACAGTCCGTCGAATTCCATATCCGTATAATCATAGTTCCACGGAACGCGTATTACCTCTACACCTCTGTTCAGGAGACATCTGATAATGTTATTCTTTACGCCGCAGTCAACAAGAACAACCTTCTTTCCGGCTCCTTCGTTGTAACGTATAATCTCCTTGCAGCTTACTTTGTCTACAAAGTTAACACCTTCATAGTCTGCTGTCGGGATATTGTCAGGCTCATCATCAAAAAGAATCTTGCCCATCATTACACCATGCTCGCGCAATACCTTTGTAAGCTCACGCGTGTCAATGCCCGTTATTCCCGGAACGTGCTCGCGCTTAAGCCAGTCTGCAAGACTTTCAACAGCATTCCAATGAGAATACATCTCGCTGTAATCTGCAACAATTATTGCCGATGCATATATCTTATCACTTTCCATGAAAGTGGCAATTCCATTGTTTTCCACTGTGAACGGTGGTACACCATAGTTTCCTACCAACGGATATGTAAGTACCATCAGCTGACCTGCATAAGATGGGTCTGTCAGACTCTCGGGATAACCCATCATAGCCGTATTAAACACCACCTCGCCTGCTACGGGAGAGTCATATCCGAATGACTTTCCACGAAATTTTGTGCCATCCTCTAAGACCAAAGTTACATTTTTCATATTTGCTCTCTTTTATAAAAAGATTTTTAAACGAAATCAATCTGTACGTCAACATCTGTTCTTTGAAAGAATAATCATGCGCACAGCAGGAAACATTCAAAATCTTTTTGTTCTTTCAACTACTCTTATTTTTAAATAATTTGTATTACCAACACATTCAGAACTAACGTTCACACTGATACACACTTTCATAGAAACGGATAAATGCCATATTTACCAACCTCACTCCGCCAGGTGTAGGATAATTTCCCGTGAAATACCAGTCGCCTTTATGATTAGGTATTGCCGTATGCAATCCTTCGATAGACTGATAAACCAATTCAACCGGTGTCTTCATTCCCTCCGGGCGAAGCATTTCTACTATCTTTTTATTTATTTCATCTACAGTAAATGGTTTGTATATATCACAAACACAGTTACGCATCTCGCTCTTAGGCTTAAGAATTTCTTCCTTACATTTGTTGTATGTATCTTCAAGCAGCTGACACATGCCATGATCCTTCAGCAGCTCAATAGTTGCCCGGAATACACAAAATTCCTCAAGATTAGGCATGTCTATTCCGTAATAATCAGGATAACGGATCTGAGGCGAACTGCTTACAATAATTATTTTCTTAGGATGCAAGCGGTCAAGAATCTTCAAGATACTTTCTTTCAATGTTGTTCCACGCACAATACTGTCGTCTATTATAACAAGATTGTCCACATACGGAACCAGAGATCCGTAGGTTACATCATATACGTGCGCGGCAAGATCATTACGCGATGCACCTTCTGTTATAAATGTACGGAGTTTTATATCCTTGATTGCAACTTTCTCACTACGCACATACTGATGCAGAATCTCTTCGAGTTCTTCATAAGACGGCTTATGATCCAAGTTACGTATTCTTTCTATCTTCTGGTTGTTTATATAACGCTTGAAACCTCCAAGCATTCCATAGAATGCGACTTCAGCAGTATTGGGTATAAACGAGAAAACAGTATGCTCGGTATCGTAATTGACAGCCTTTAAGATCGATGAAGTTAATTGTTCACCAAGTTTCTTACGTTCCTTATAAATATCTCTGTCTGAACCGCGACTGAAATAAATGCGCTCAAACGAACACTTAGCATCACCCCTCGGTTCAAGTATGCGTTCTATAGAACTTTCACCATTCTTCTTTACAATCAAAGCACATCCAGGTTCCAGCTCGTTTATGTCATCACATTCAAGTTCAAATGTTGTCTGAAGTACAGGACGTTCGCTCGCAAGAACAATAAACTCATCATTCTTGTACCAAAAAGCCGGACGTATGCCCCACGGGTCACGCATAGAGAACATTTCGCCGCTACCCGTAAGTCCACACATTACATAACCGCCGTCGTAATCGGCCATTGTAGATTTAAGGACATTGCTAATCTTTATATTATCCTCTATATAACGTGTTATGTCTTGATCCTTAAGTCCCTTTTTCTGGCCTTCTATAAAATTACGCTCAACCTCACGGTCCAATCTGTGCCCCATAAATTCAAGTGTAATATAGCTGTCACTGTAAATTCGGGGATATTGTCCTTGTTTCACAAGCTTGTCAAAAATCTCTTCAATATTGGTCATATTGAAGTTGCCGCACAAGCAAAGATTTTTAGCTCGCCAGTTATTGCGCCTCAAGAACGGATGCACATAAGAAAGGCCACTCTTGCCTGTTGTTGAATATCGCAGATGTCCCATATATAATTCGCCGGCGAAAGGCAAATTCCTTTTTGCATAATCAACGTCAGCCAATTGCTGAGGCGTAACATTCCTGAACTGCTTCTGAACATTAGCAAATATTTCTGTTATAGCATTTGAGCCTTCAGCACGCTCACGGAACATATATTCAGAACCAGGCACAGCATCTAAATTCACACATGCCATGCCTGCTCCCTCCTGTCCTCTGTTATGCTGCTTCTCCATCATCAGATAGAGCTTGTTAAGCCCAAACATCCAGGTGCCATACTTTTGTTGGTAGTATTCCAATGGTTTAAGTAACCTTACCATTGCAACTCCACATTCATGCTTCAATGGTTCCATCATCGTTATAATAAATTAAAAAGCTAATTCATAATATAAAAATCATCTGCAAGACTCTAGGATTTCTAATATTATTCTTTAGCTTTTTCATTAATATATTTTTATTCAACTGTTACTGATTTTGCCAAATTTCGAGGCTGATCAACATTTTTACCTTTACAAACGGCAATATGGTAAGCCAACAACTGCAATGGTATCGTAGCCAATAGAGGTTCAAGACATTCTTCTGTATCAGGCAATTCAATAACCTCATCAGCGATTTTACTTATAGTCTCATCACCCTTTGAAACCAACGCAATGACTTTTCCCTTACGTGCCTTTATTTCCTGTATATTGCTTAAGACCTTTTCATACATTGCATTACGCGTTGCAATAACGACAACCGGCATGTCTGAGTCAATAAGAGCAATTGGGCCATGCTTCATTTCCGCAGCAGGATATCCTTCAGCATGTATATAGCTGATTTCTTTCAGTTTCAATGCTCCTTCCAACGCCACGGGATAACTATATCCACGCCCTAAATACAAGAAATTCCTTGCATAAGTAAAAATACGGCTTAGCCGTGATATTCTGTCATTAAGTTTCAGGGTTTCTTCCATCTTTTCCGGAATATTGCTTAGCCCCTTAACTATTTTCGTATATACATCTTCATCTATAGTATGCTTTTCTTTCGCTAAAGCCAAAGCCAACATAGTAAGAACGATCACCTGACCGGTAAAAGCTTTCGTCGAAGCGACTCCAATCTCGGGTCCGACATGAATATAAGAACCTGTATCAGTAGCACGCGGTATACTTGATCCTATCGCATTGCAAATGCCATAGATAAAAGCTCCATGTTGTTTGGCAAGCTTCACTGCGGCCAAAGTGTCTGCCGTTTCACCACTCTGCGATATAGCTATGACAACATCATTGTCTGTAACTACAGGATTACGGTATCTGAATTCGCTTGCATACTCAACCTCGACAGGTATACGGCATAAACTTTCTATTATTTGCTTTCCGATAAGTCCGGCATGCCATGAGGTTCCACATGCAACAATTATTATTCTCTTTGCAGCCAGCAGGCGTTCTTTATAATCAATGACGGCACTTAACGTAACATTTGTAGCCTCAACATTTATACGGCCACGCATACAGTTAGTAAGACATTCGGGCTGTTCAAAGATTTCTTTCAGCATAAAATGCGGATATCCGCCTTTTTCTATCTGACCTAAATTCAGGTCAACAGTCTGTATTTTCTGGAACAGTTCCCTATTTAATATATCAACGACCTTCAAGTTCTCTCCCCTTTTCATTACAGCAATACTGCCGTCTTCAAGGTAGGCCACCTTATCAGTATACTCAATTATCGGACTTGCATCTGAAGCAAGGAAGAATTCATCTTCTGCTACACCAATAACCAAAGGGCTTTGTTTGCAAGCAGCAATAATCTGATCTGGCTCACGCTTATCAAGCAGGGCGATTGAGTATGCACCGATAACTTCATGGAGCGCAACCTGAACAGATGACAAAAGGTCGAGTTTTTTCTTGTTCTGAATATATTCAATCAGTTGCACAAGTACTTCAGTATCCGTATCAGAACGGAAAGTCAAGCCTTTTGACTGCAACTTTTTCTTTAAATCTGCATAATTTTCAATTATTCCATTATGGATAATTGCAAGATTCTTAGACTCTGAATAATGTGGATGTGCGTTTACAGATGAAGGTTCACCATGGGTTGCCCATCGTGTATGAGCAATACCCACAGTTCCTGAGATATTTTTGTCTTTACAAAATGTATCTAAATCTTTTACTTTACCTTTAGTCTTATATACATTCAGTCCTCCGTCTGAATTAAGCAAAGCCAAGCCTGCGCTATCGTATCCACGATATTCCAACCGGCCCAGTCCCTTAATCAGCACCGGATAAGCGTCTTTCTTACCTAAATAACCAACAATTCCACACATACTTTACTTACTTCAACACATTAACCACCAACGAAGCTACAGATGTCAGGATACTGACAACAGAAATCCATATTGTCGTGCTTGAACCTATTGCAGAGTTCTTTGCCTGAACGCTGTTTGGCTCAACATACAAATAATCATTCTGCTGAAGGTAATAATATGGTGAATTTATCAGATTTGCATCATTTAGATTAAGTCTGTGAACAGACTTTTCTCCAGTAGCATCCTCACGTATAAGCAAGACATTACCACGCTTACCATAGATTGTAAGGTCTCCAGCTCTGGCCAAAGCCTCTATCACACTTATCTTTTCCTGGTCAACATTAAATACACCCGGAGCCTTAACCTCACCGGCTACAGTAACTTTAAAGCTGGCCATCTTAACAGTAACTATAGGGTTTTCCGTTTTTGACATATACGGAAGTATTTTGTCCCGGATATAATTTTCACATTGTCTCTTTGTCATACCTCCAACTTTCAGTTGTCCGACAACAGGAAAATTAATAAAGCCGTCGTTGTCAACAAGATAAGTCTGCAGTGAACCTGCTCCGGTAGACAAATATCCAGTTGCATTTAATGTGTTGGTTACAGAAAGGTTGAAAGGCGTTGCTGCCTTTGGATCCGTGGTGCTGACAGTTATCGTCAATAAGTCCTTTGGCATTATTTTTGCATCGAACAAACCTTTTGACGCCGCATAGCTCAATGAATCAGCATTCTGAAAATAAGCAATTTGCTTGCTGCTTCCGCAACTGCCTAACGTCATGCATAAAACGGCAAAAACTATAAAAAAAAGATTTTTTCTCATATTACAAAATGTGACGTATATCGTAAAACTTTGCAAAAATAGTTCTATTTTTTGATATTGGCAAATATTTCAATAATTAAAAATCATAAAGCCTCTTTTGCATAATCTGTACAGACTCAGCAAAAGAGGCTCCATATTCATGCTTCAAGCATTAAAACTTGAAATAGTTTTTCGCGTTATAGTAGCTTATATCCTCAACCATGCGATACAGGCTTTCCTTGTCGTCAGGAAGGAGTCCTTTCTCTACGTCATTGCCAAGCAGGTTACAGAGCAAACGGCGGAAATACTCATGACGAGGATAAGACAGGAATGAGCGGCTGTCGGTAAGCATTCCGACAAAGCGGCTCAACAAGCCGAGTACAGACAATGCATTCATCTGTCTTGTCATGCCGTCAAGCTGATCATTAAACCACCAGCCGCTACCAAACTGAATCTTGCCCGGACAAGAACCATCCTGGAAGTTTCCTAACATTGTAGCTATAACTTCATTTGCACACGGATTCAGTGTATACAATATAGTACGTGTAAGCTTACCTTCTGCGTTAAGGTGATCAAGGAAATGGCTCATTGCCTTTGCTGTATTGAATTCACCGATAGAATCAAAACCAGTATCAGGTCCGAGTTTCTTGAACATCAGGCTGTTGTTATCACGGATTGCGCCATAATGGAACTGCTGTGTCCAGTCGCTTGCATGATCCATCTCAGCAAAGATTGTAAGCATGCAATGCTTGAACTGACGAATTTCCTGCTGTGAAAGCTCCTGACCGCGCATAGCTTTTTCAAATATGATTTCTATCTGGCTGTCAGTGTAAGGCTCATCATAGAACTCTTCAATTCCGTGGTCAGAAAGACGGCAACCATTCTCGTGGAAGAAATCATGACGCTTCTGCAATGCGTCAATCATATCCTGGAATTTAGCAATTGAAACGCCTGCAACTTCGCCCAGCTTATTTACATACTCAGCAAAATTCTTTGTATTGTCAACAGCCATAGCCTTGTCAGGTCTCCAGGCCGGAATCATTTTGATTTCAAATCCGCTCTCACGTGTCTGCTTATGATATCTCAGATCATCAATAGGATCGTCTGTTGTACAAACACATTCAACGTTGTAACGACGCATAAAGCCTCTTGCTGTATATTCAGGCTGTTGAAGTTTTTCGTTACATTCATCATATATTTCACGGGCTGTCTTCGGGCTCAAGAGCTTATCTATGCCAAAAGCAGTCTTCAGCTCAAGGTGTGTCCAATGATAAAGCGGGTTTCTGAATGTATAAGGAACAGTCTCAGCCCATTTTTCAAATTTTTCCCAATCGCTAGTTTCTGTTCCTGTGCAATACTTCTCGTCAACGCCGTTAGTACGCATGGCACGCCATTTGTAATGATCACCGCCCAACCACAGTTCTGTTATGCTCTTGAATTTGTGGTCGTTAGCGACCATTTCAGGAATCAAATGGCAATGATAGTCAATAATTGGCATTTTTGCCGCATGATTATGAAATAGATCCTGTGCAGTAGATGTTTCTAGCAGGAAGTTTTCATCCATAAATTTTTTCATGTTTGTTTTTTATTAAAAGCGTTAATTATAATTTTTAAATTTAACTATTTTATTTATGCAAATATACATCTTTTTTTTTGATTTCAGATTATTTTAAATTATATTTGCACAAAATAAAATACATAAACGATGTCCGTATAAGAATAATTTAATATCAGCCATGTCAAAAATAACAAGATCAAACCGAGTTTTGCTTATATACACAGGTGGAACTATCGGTATGGGAAAGAACCCGGATACAGGAGTGTTAGAACCCTTAGACTTCAACCACCTTGTGAGTTGTCTGCCTGAGTTTTCAATGTTGAGAACAGGTATCGAAACTTATCAGTTTACGCAGCCTATAGATTCAAGCGATATGTCGCCTAGATTCTGGTCGCAGCTGGTGAGAATCATTGCTGAGCGATATGACCAATATGACGGATTTGTTATTTTGCACGGAACAGACACAATGGCCTATACCGCGTCTGCACTTTCTTTCATGCTCGAAAACCTGACAAAACCCGTTGTGCTTACAGGCAGCCAATTACCTATTAACCAATTGCGGACAGACGGCAAAGAAAACCTGATAACAAGTATTGAGATTGCGTCAGCGTCTCATCCTGACGGCACAGCCATGGTACCAGAGGTTTGCATCTACTTCAGCGGCAAATTGCTTCGCGGAAACAGATCGACAAAGACCAATGCCGACGGCTTTAACGCCTTCGAGTCGTTCAACTTCCCGCATCTTGCAGAAGCCGGAGTGAACATTATATATCATGAAGAATATATACTGAAGCCTGATTACAGCAAGCCCATGGTGCCGCATACAGCAATCGACCCGAATGTCGTGGTATTCTCGCTGTTCCCAGGATTACAGGAAAAGATTATATACCATGTTCTCGAAGCACCAGAACTGAGGTCTATTGTAATGAGAAGCTTCGGAAGCGGCAATGCGCCAAAAGCTCCATGGCTAACCAGAATTCTGAAAGAGGCCAGCCTAAGAGGAGTGACAATCGTAAACATAAGCCAATGTCTTGCGGGAAGCGTGGAAATGACTAGATACGACACCGGCTACAGACTCAAGAGCACCGGAGTGATAAGCGGATATGACAGCACCGTTGAATGTGCCGTTACGAAACTCATGTGCCTACAGGCAAGATTTACAGACAATAAAATTGTGAAAAGCTACATGAACAAATCAATATGTGGCGAAATAACAATTTAAAATAATAAAAAAGCATAACAAAATTGTTTGTTTCAATATTATTGAATATCTTTGCCTACATAAATGTCTTAAATGAAAATGTACCACATATATAATCATTGGCATTAAAATCATAAATTGAAAATTAATACTTTATATCTGATTTAACAGACAATTAAAAACAAAAAGATTATGAAAGAATTAAAAGGAACAAAGACAGAAAAGAATCTTCAGGAAGCATTTGCAGGTGAATCAATGGCACGCAACAAGTATACATATTTTGCATCTAAAGCAAAGAAAGACGGATATGTACAAATTGCCGCCATATTCGAGGAGACTGCAAAAAACGAGCAGGAGCACGCAAAATTATGGTATAAATATCTGAACGGAAACAAAATCAACGGAACAGAAGCTAACCTTGCTGATGCTGCTGCCGGTGAGAACTTCGAATGGACAGATATGTATGCCCGTATGGCAAAAGAAGCTCGTGAGGAAGGATTTGACGAGATTGCTGCTAAATTCGAAGGCGTAGCTGAAATTGAAAAACATCACGAAGAGCGCTACCGCAAGCTTCTGAAAAACATTCAGGACAAGATGGTATTCTCTAAGGACGGAGACTGCATCTGGCAATGCTCTAACTGTGGACACATTGTAATCGGAAAAGAGGCTCCTAGCATCTGCCCGGTTTGCAACCACGCTCAGGCTTACTTCCAGATTGAAGCAAGAAACTATTAATAAACAAAAATAATACGACAAAAGGGGATGTGTCTTCGGCACATCCCCTTTTATATTTATATAAACAAAGCTCACGTAAATATAACGACAGACTGATACAGACAAGTAGTAAAACTAGAGATGTCATCAACAAGCGTCCTGGTTCAACCCTGTTTCAGAATAAAAACATTTAACGGCAACCTTGCAGAATCTAAATGCCCTACTTGTGGTTAATCTACAAAGTCACTGCATGAGTAACAAAAAGTCATTAATCTACGTGTCGTAACTCAGCCACTTTTTATCCGAAAGTGACTGAGTTACGACACGAAAACAATAGGTTAATGATTTAAAACCTGTAAGCAGTCTTTCACTTAAAGTTTATTCAGAATCAAATGTATATTCAAGCTATCTATAAGACATATAAGCATATTTTCTTATAGTTTTTCTGACCGAAATGAATATCCGCAATACTACATCCAAGTTCGGACACGTCTGACATAGCAAATACATCTGATTAATTATCCATGCCATAATATCGGCATTCATTAATGTATTCATGTCAAACTCAAATTACGCACTCACAACTGCCGCAAGGAGCGCAGCATGTCACTGTTCGGTAAACTCAACAGAAGTATCCTTCCCGACAAAAGTCAGTGTCATGTCTTTACCCTTGCCTCTTATATCAATAAAAGAATTCTTATATCCATAGCCCGATGCCGTAACATACTGGTAAAGCAAATTATCAACGCCTAAATAGGTTACCTGTGCGACTCCGGCCTTTGTAAAGAACTTAGCTGCAAGTTGCTCACCTTTATTATTTTTAAAATCAGCCTTTATTATATTCTCAAAACCGGTAGAAGAATAAACAACTTTACCTCTCCGTGACACAATCCACTCGTCGTTGCTCTTCTCCAGCATATACGAATCATCATCCTCGACATTCCATACAGCAGAACCATCAGGACGCACACGTTTCTCCAGGACAACAGTCTCTTCAGGCATAAACACTTCAACCTTAGCAGAATCAGAAGAGAATACGACATAAGCTGCGGATGATGAATATTGGTCTACGGCTGACAACAAACGGGTTCCGGTTTCAAATATTCTTATCTTCTTGTCCAAGACTTTTGAATAGGTATACCCCATCGCCGCATCACTTCCACCAATCAGAGGCGTAGTGTTCTCTTGCGCACGACGATACTCTATCCTATACATCTCACCCTTTCCCAAGGTAAGCATGTCGTTCTGCAATGCTATTATATTAAGGGTGTCACAAAACTGTATGGTCTGTCCATTCCCGATGCTTTCGCCACACAACACAATACAATTTTTTTTGTGTTTTCCTTTGACCAACTTCCAATTATTATATTTTAATGTAGCCATTCCTACAGAAGAGGCCTTGTTTGCTTTATCGAGCAACATGCCTTGCACAATATGCTTGTTGACCGGCATTACTTCATGCCATTCACCCAACAGTTGTTCCTCTGTATATAATTTTTCTCCACCGCCACACGACATCAGTGCCATCACTGATGCTGCTACAATTATGAAATTTTTCTTCATAGCAAATATATGAAATAAGGTTAATAATTTAGCAGGCGAACATTTTCGCCTGCTATTTAAGATAAAAAGACTCGTTTCTTTATAAAATGCGATTACAGTCTGAACTTCAGACAGTCGCTTATCTTTTGCATCGTGGTAAGACGGGTTGGCACAAGAGGAAGCCTGAGAACATTCTCGATCATGCCCATTTCATGAAGCATGGCCTTCACTCCTGCCGGATTGCCGTCAACGAACAACAGATTAAACAAATCTGTAAACTTATGATGTATCTTTCTTGCACTCTCTATCTCGCCTTTCATCTCAAGACGTATCATACGTGAGAACTCTTTAGGCAGAGCGTTGCCGATAACCGAAATGACACCGGCTGCGCCACATGCTATCATCGGGAACGTGAGTGCGTCGTCACCACTGATGACATCAAAGCCGTCCGGTTTGTTCTTAATAATTTCGTCCACCTGTTCCAGACTTCCGCTTGCTTCTTTTATGGCTACAATGTTCTCGCAGTCACGTGCAAGGCGCACTGTTGTCTCAGCCTTAAGGTTAACGCCCGTCCGTCCGGGTACATTATAAAGCACAACAGGCATATTTGTTGCCCCGGCTATAGCCTTAAAGTGCTGATACAAACCTTCCTGAGACGGTTTGTTATAATAGGGACAAACACTTAATATGCCGTCAATGCCAGAGAAATCTGCCGTCTGAAGCTCGTTTACAACATCAGCCGTATTGTTTCCTCCGCATCCAATCAAGATTGGAACCTTGTCACCCACCTTTTCAACAACAAGCTCTTTAATCTTTTGCTTTTCATCTTTTGTCAACGTAGGAGTTTCTCCTGTTGTGGCAAGAATACAAAAGAAATCGGCGCCGTTCTTCAGCTGATAGTCCAACAAGTTTTTCAGGACATCATAATCAACCGAACCGTCTGAGGCGAAAGGAGTAACCAAAGCTATGCCTAAACCTTTAAAAATATTTTGCTTCATAAAACAATTTCCATCTTATTAATTGAATGCAAAAATAAACTTTTTATATCAAAACACAAAATAAAAAGCCGTATTTTACACATATCGCTAATTAATGGTGTCAATTAGAACCTATATACAGGAACAGCATTCCGAGCAATACCAGCAACAGGTCAACAGCTTTACTCTTTAAGTTTTTCTCATGCAAGAGCACTGCTCCAAACAGGAACGACACAATAACGCTTCCACGTCTTACCATAGAGACAATGCTTATCATTGCTCCGGGAATGCTCAAGGCATAGAAATAAACGAAATCGGCCGCACTAAGAAAAATACTTATAAGGATTATGCACCAGTCCCATCTGAACCGCGTGGTCTGCCCTGACTTTGGCAGCCATAGCACAACCAGCATGATGCCCATCATGACACACTGATATATGTTATACCAGCTCTGCACCATCATCGTGTCAAGCCCTACTCCGCCCTGGCTTACCGGAGCCATAAGATACTTGTCGTAAAGTCCGCTTACAGCACCGAGTACGGCAGCAAGCACGATGAAATATATCCAGCGGTCGTGCTTAAAATCAATGCCTTCTTTCTTTCCGCTCCTGCTGAGCATAAGAAATGACGCCACCGCAAGAGCCACACCTATCCACTGATATACATTAAGACGCTCGCCAAACACCAGCAGCGCACCGACCAGCACCATTACCGGACGAGTGGCATTAATCGGCCCTACTATGGTCAGGGGCAGATGCTTCATTCCGAAATATCCGAAAATCCACGAGGACAAGACAATGAGACTTTTCAGGACAATATATTTATGAACTTCCCATCCTCCGCCTCCTACATGAAATATGCTTCCGTCAAGAACATTCGTATTATACGAAAGGATTATGAACGGAAGGAAAATAAGCGATGAAAACAGCGTGTTGAGAAACAACACCGGTATTACGGCATTGCCGTCTAATGCCTTTTTCTTAAACGAGTCGTAAAAGCCCAACAGGGCTGCCGACATAAAAGCTAATAATAACCACATTTACCTTAAAAATTATATTTACCTATTTACATTATAGCCGCTATGGCTTAATATTCGATATTTTCCAGAAACAAAGCATTGCCAGGCATACTCTCACCGGCACCCGAACGCCGGCGACCTTCTATAACAGCTCTGAAATCCTGCACGCTTATCCGCCCTCGGCCAACATCAACCAAAGTCCCTACAACAGCCCTTACCATGTTACGCAGAAATCTGTTGGCCGTAATGACAAAATGCCAACTATACTCGCCGTCCTTCACCCATCTGGCCTCTGTTACATCACACAAAGTGGTCTTCACGTCGGTGTTGCTCTTGCAGAATGCGGCAAAGTCGTCATACTCCAGCAGCATTGCGGCCGCCTCATTCATCTTTTCGAAATCAAGGTCGTAAAAAAGTTCGCATGAGTAATGGCGCAAAAACGGATCTTTATGCTGATGAACATAATAATGATAGGTTCTCGACCTGGCGCTGAAACGAGCATGCATATCCTGACTGACAGGAATAACCTTATCTGCAGAAATATCTCTCGGCAAAAGTCTGTTCAGCTTATATACCAGCTGTGGCCCGTCAATATCTTTATCCGTGTCAAAGTGAGCCACCATCATTCTGGCATGAACACCGGTGTCTGTACGGCCTGCTCCTACCACTTGTATTTCTTCACGCAGAAGAGTTGACAAGGCATCCTGCAACTTTTCCTGAACAGAAACGGCATTGGGCTGTACCTGCCATCCGTGATAAGCCGTGCCGTCATATTTAAAATAAACAAAATATCTCTGCATGTATTACGCACTATATGAATAATCCGTGTGCAAAATTACATATTTTTCATAAACTAAAGATATATTGACGAGCGAAAGAAAACAAATAAATCATCTTGACGGACATTTCCATAAGCCTTTACAGCTCTCCTTCCGTAAGTTTTTATGACTAAACTCGCCGGCACAATGGCACAGATACTTATCTTATCATCTTCCTGCAATAATGCCCCAACACAGACAAAGCAAATATCAGAATGTAAATAAGAAGCAGCTGCAGCAGTCCTATCCTAATGCCGTCAACACTTGCCCCGGGCAAAGCCGCCACAAAGGATACGCAGGCATTAAGCAATATCACCACTTTAAGCAGCAGTCCGGCCAACAACGTCTGAAGCCAAGGCAGGAAACTCACAGCAGCCGTCAGTACAGCCCCATAAAGGATAACTGTGGCTGCAGGCACTACAATCATATTGGTAAGGAGGAAATAGCATGAGAAACGGCCAAAATAAAACGCTATCAGCGGGGCCACTCCTATCTGTGCAGCCACTGATACAGCCGTCATCTGCCATATCTGTTTTATTATAGGAATGTTGCGGATGCTCCCGGGCATAACTTCCAGGAGCTGACGATAGAATATGATGATAAACAATACGGCGGCAAACGACATCTGAAAGCCTACATCATAAAGATATAGCGGACTGTCGGCCAATATGACAACAGCAGCCACAGACAACGTGTTGAGCGACAGTCTGTTGCGGTTAAGCAAGCTTACAAACGAATAGACCGTAAGCATTACGGCTGAACGAACCACGGAAGCTGACATACCCACGATAAAGACATAAGACCATATTGCAAGCAGAATCAGCACCTGAGAAACAATCTGCCACCGGCGGCGCGAAAACAACAGCGACAATATTGCGTAGATTATGCCGAGATGCAGACCCGACAAAGCCAGTACGTGCGACGCTCCCGACACAGAATACTCCTCTTTCAACTCATCCGAGAGCGAGGATTTATCGCCTAACGCCATTGCCGCCAGCACGGCATACGCCTGCCCGTTGAAGCCCATGTCACTAAAACGCTGCAGCAGTTTGTCACGGAAAACTAATGCGGATATGCGTGCACGCTGAACAACAGACAGCCGACTGAGGTCAACCGCAGCCCCTTTCCATTCGTCTATATATATAAATGTGGTGGCAACATATCCGTGATAAAGCAAATACCGCGCATAGTCAAAATCAGTACCAGCATAATTTGTTGGCTTTTCAAGTAACGAGACAGCCTCTATACCATTGCCTATACGCAGTCTGTCTGCACGTCCGTCTCTGTATATGCTGGCCTTTATCTTCATAGGACGATGCGTATTTACCGTTATCAAGTCGCATTTCACGACTTTTCCCGCAACGACAGGCTGACTGACCACCACAGCCGAATATGCCGTATCTTCCCCGGGCACGGACATATTGACTTCATCCAATTCCCTACCAACAAGCATGGCTCCGAGGAAATAGCAAGTAAGAAATATAAGAACAGTCTGAAATACACAATTCCTATACGCTAATAAAGCAAACATTAAAGACACAGCCGTCGCCGCAAACCACGCATCACAAGACACAGCCCCATAAAGAAGCTCGCCCGACACAATGCCTGCTACAAGGAACAAAGCCACACGCAAGACAGGATAAAGCTGTATTTGTCCGTTTGTTTTCATTTATTAAGGCCAACAAGACTATACTGAATAGCCGTTTGCAGTTATGCAAATATACAAATTTATCTCTAAAGCCACCACCATGGCATAAGGTTTTTAGTTATAATATTTACGTTAAAAGCACAGACAGGAAACAAACATGTCACGACTATTTTATTTAAAACAACACCCAAGACCATTACAAAACATAACAAAAAGAAAAAACTGCGGCTTTCGTTTTGTTTTGCGCCGGCTTTACATTATCTTTGCGATATGATTATATATTTCTCAGGAACAGGAAACACAAGATGGGCAGCCACCACACTCAGTGAAAAGACTGGCGAAAAGCTCATTGACATAACGGACATCGCCGGAACCGATGTAAGCTACAAACTCGAGGAAGGCGAACGCCTTGGCTTCTGCTTTCCTGTGCATGGATGGCGGCCGCCACTCATTGTAAGAAATTTCATCAGAAGGCTTTCAATAATAAATGCTGAAGGCCACTATTGCTATGTCCTTTGTACAACTGGCGACAACGTCGGCGAGGCTGTTGACATTTTCGAAAGAGACCTCAAAAGAATTGGTGTTCATCTAGACAGCGCCTTCTCGCTCATCATGCCCGAATCGTATGTCGGTCTGCCCTTCATGGATGTTGACACACGCGACAAAGAAAAACAGAAAAAAGAAAAGGCGACAGAAGACCTTGAACGTTTTACTGATATGATCATGAAGCGCCAGACTGGCGTAAAAGACCTTGTCATAGGGCGATGGCCAAAAATAAACAGCCGTCTCATCGGCAGTTTCTTCGTAAAGCACCTTATAACAGACAAGCCATTCCATGTAACAGAAGACTTATGCATCAGATGCGGCAAATGTGCCGAAGCATGTCCTGTAAACGACATAATCTGGAGTAAGGGTTCCATGCCTAAATGGAAGCATAACGGTTCGTGTCTGTCATGCTTCGCCTGCTATCATCATTGTCCCAAACATGCCATAGAATACGGCGGCAGGACAAAGAATAAGGGACAATATTTCTTCGAAAAGAACGAAAGACGGTAAAAGTTACATCAAAGCGGGCATATCCAAGCACAATACAACAAGCCGCATATTGCAATACAAAAGATGCCCTTTGAGAGCTCCATTTGGCATTAATCGCAAAACGAAACCTATGCTCTCACACTAAAGAACGTGAGCAAATGTTTTTTAGCATAAAAAGTCATCACTCATCGCAAAGGCATGTAACAATCTGGCTACTAATATATTATGGCGTGATGACTTGAATCATAAACTCATCACACGACAACAATCTGAGTTTAAGCAACTTACTGACGAATGTTATGTGTGATGAGTTTTTTCGTAAGATATTTTACCATAACTATAACAACAGCAACGGAAATATCTGCTGAAAAAGACAACAGCAGTTATCTTATAAAGTTGGTGCGTATAGTAGGTTCAACTTCCGGCAGACTTACTCCGGCTTTCTTTCCTGCCTCTATACATTTAAGCAGCCAGGCCATGTTCTGCCCAAGACGACGCATGGTCTGCATGCCCTCTTCATCCATAAACACGTCTTCCGGCTTATTGCCGTGCACCTGATTCCAATAAACAGAAGGCACTGTAGGCATGTTGCATATACCATAATACTTGTTAAGGTCGTCAAATCCGGCAGAGGCGCCGCCACGTCTGCAACTTACAACCGTTGCTGCCGGCTTGTTGGTATAAAGCGATGCCTTGCTGCAGAACGCCCTGTCCATAAACGGCTTTATGAAACCCGACGGACCGGCAAAGTGAATAGGAGTGCCAAAGATAAATCCGTCTGCCTCGTCAACCTTTTCAAGAAATCTGTTCACAGTGTCTGTGTCATACCAACAGCGCTTTGTCTGGCTGCACTTTCCACAGCCTATACAGCCCATTATGGGCTTATTGCCGCACCAGAATATTTCTGTATCAATGCCACACTTGGCCAACTCTCCTGCAACAACCTCTAAAGCGGCATGTGTGCATCCGTTAGCCTTAGGGCTTCCGTTTACCAATAAAACCTTCATAATATCTGTGTCTTTAATCTAAATTACTTCAGTAAAATAAAGAAGGACGAACTGCCCGAGAGTTCTCAGACATGTCCGTCCCCAAAAGGTATATTATTTTCATTCAATATACACGCGGACCGAAGATGGCTGTACCTACACGAACCATCGTGCTGCGGCACTGAACGGCAATCTGATAATCGTCGCTCATTCCCCATGAACGCTCGCAGAAAGCATCATCATCGGCAAAATAACGGGCCTTAACCTCATCAAAGAATTCGGCTGCCGTGTTAAACTCGCGCCTAATCTGATCCTCATCGTCAACATTAGAGGCCATCATCATCAAGCCGCAGATCTGAACATTGTGAAGCTCGCGCCACTCACCTGCCTCAAGTAGCTCGCGGCAGGCATCAAGGGTGAGCCCGTATTTGGTTGCCTCTTCGGCAATATGCAGCTCAAGCAGCACCTTGATTACGCGGTCATGCTTTGCGGCATGCTTGTTTATCTCCTTCAGAAGTTTCAGAGAATCGACAGCTTCAATCATCGAAATATAAGGTGCTATGTATTTCACCTTATTGGTCTGAAGATGTCCTATAAAGTGCCACTCGATGTCATCAGGCAAGGTCTGCTGCTTTTTTGACAGTTCCTGCTCATGACTTTCACCGAAAACGCGCTGCCCGGCATTATATGCAGCCTCGACATATTCATCGGGATGAAACTTGCTCACGGCCACAAGGCGCACGCCCTGAGGCAGAGTGTCGGTTATTTTTTTCAGATTAGCCGCAACGTCAACATTCATTATTGAAGCGCCTCCTCCGCTTTCTGTCCGTCCTGTTCATACTCAGGTTTGTCGTCAACTTCAGGCTTCTTCAGCATCTGATTGTGCTCAAACACGTCCATGATCTGAGTTTCAGCAATACTGGCGATAACATAGTCGATCATTGTTCCGCCCATAACCTCGTCGATGCTCTTTACAGCTCCTGGCAATGTGCTGCCGTGAACGAGATAATTTACGTTAGACTTTTTCTCTTTTTCAGTCTTGTCGTCAATGGTGATAAACTGCAGTTTGGTCTTGTACCAGCGGTCGGCAGAAGGAGAGTCGCTGAAGAAGATTTCACCATAAGCGGCTTTCTTAATATCCTTAACCTCAAACTCGCCACTGATATAAGATGACATTTCTTCAATTATGCTTGCCTCTGCCTCTGTAAAACTGAGCGCATCGACAACATACAGCTCCGTTACTTTCTTCTGACTTCCGTCTTCCATCGTCTTTTCGTAACGTATTTTGCACTCAAACCATGTTGATGTTCTACTTCTCATATTATCCTTTATAAAATTAAATCTGATAAAAAACTATATTTATCTTACCCCTGCGGGCTGATAAAATCGTGCAAAAGTAATTAAATATCCCGACAACACAAAATCAGAAATAATAAATTGAAGGGCATATATTAATATTTCTTTAATTAAAACGAACGGCATCCATGACCACGCCATCCGGTCAGCATCAACTAGACAACGGCCTTAAAGGCTCTTCTTTTTATTAAAGAAATCTTTGCAAATCTCTAAAAACAGCATTGGTTCAGCGGCTATTGTCTCCCACAACCGTTTGCCACCCTTAAGCACACGCTTGTCCACATAGTCAACAAGTTCAGGATTTGTCTTCTTGTAACGTATGCGCATGGCATTAAGACTTATGACATTGCCCGTCATGAACGGAACCACAACGCTGTCGCCGGCAAGGCTTATGCCGTAGATTGTAGATATGTTCATCTTGCCAAGCTGCATGTTCTGCGAGTCTACCCCATTCCACCAATACATCTTGCCGACTTCGTTTTCACCTTCTTTATATACAAACTGCCGTATGGTTTTCTTGGGTTTAAGCAGCGACGGATTAGCCACAAGATGCGACTCAAGATGGTCATACTTGCCGCTGGCCGACGTCTTTTTCATAAAATCTATACTCCTCACATTGTCGGCGCTATATGAAACGGCATTATTGCCGTCGGGCGCAGGAGACAACGTGAACGATGTGTTCATGCGCTTAAACAGCTTGCCGTCCACCCAATAAGTCTGAACATATCCTTCCACCGTGCTTCCGTCTGTAAGAGTTAGACGCACATGATTGTTTTCAGGGTCGCGCGTTTCCTGAGCAACGGCACAGGCCGAAAACGCAGCAAAAAGGAACAAGAATAATATTTTTCTCATAAAATGACATTATTACCAATTCAACAATACGCCCACAGAAAGGAGCAGACCATAGATAAACATATTGCGAGCGGTGTCGCCGAGCACCATGTTGAGAGCCTTACCTTTATTTATACGCACCATCTTGCGGTAAGCCGCGTAATGTGGTATGAGATAAAGGAAAGGAAGCAAGAACGCACAGATGTGTCCTTCGAGCAAAAACGCAACGCCAAAGACCAATGCCATTATGCCAGAACAGAGATAGGCTGTGCGCCCGGCTTCGGCACCCACCCTAACAATGAGCGTCTTCTTGCCTGCCCTTGCATCGTTGTCGATGTCGCGATAGTTGTTGACAAGCAACAAAGTGTCGATGACAAAGCCGCAGGCCAACGAGGCTATAAACACCTCAAACGTAAACCTGTCGGTCTGGAGATAATAGGTAACACACACGGGAATAATGCCGAAAAACACTAACACGAGCACATCGCCAAGACCAAGATATGACAGCAATGTGGTGTAAAGGAAACAAAACACCACGCAGAACGCCCCGACAAGTATCATCTCCAAGCCGCCATATATCACCAGCGGCAGGCCTATACAGCAGGCTATCACCGTTGTTATTATTATTGCACGGCGCATGGCTTTGGGTGTTATCCAGCCTTGTGCGCACGCACGGCGCGGCCCGAGACGTGTCTCGTCGTCGTTGCCACGGACAAAGTCGAAATAGTCGTTAATGAAGTTGGCATCAATCTGCATAATGAATGCAAACAACACACACAACAAGGCCGGCATCCAGCCGAAATCGTCGAGCCCGAGGTCTCTTGCCGCAAATGCCAAACCTATCATAACAGGCACGGCTGCACCAGTAAGCGTCTTCGGACGCGAGGCCAGCATCCACGCTTTTGCCGAGTTTGTATCTATTTGTTTTTCGTTCATGATTTAATCTTTTATATTATGCCCATAGGACAGACCGCAATGCCGCCGGACGTAAACAAGCTATGCCTTACACACTACCTTCTCCAAGAGAAAGGCATGCCGGCGTACCTCATGGCGCACAGAAGGGATGACAAGCAAAGGCATGCTGCCGGCTAAAACCCTTATCAAGCCACAACACCTATAAATTAATGCTTCAGGTAACATCCACGGGCGAATCACTTGCAAAAGTAAACATTATATCGTATATTTGCAAGAAATTAATGATTCTTAAAGCTATGATTGACAAGAATGTAAGTCTGGACCTTATGGCTTTTATCGAAACAGATATACTGCCTCGCTATGCCGAATTTGACAAAGCTCACAATCTTACTCATGTTACACGCGTGATAAACCGCTCAATCAAGCTGGCGCAGAAGATTGGTGCCGACGTCAACATGGCTTATGCCACGGCAGCATACCACGACCTTGGACTGGAAGGGCCGCGCGCCATACACCACGTAACGAGCGGAAAGATTCTGGCTGCCGACATGCGCCTGCGCAAATGGTTCTCGACAGAGCAGATAAAAATAATGAAAGAGGCAGTTGAAGACCACAGGGCATCAGCCTCGCACGCGCCACGAAGCATCTACGGAAAGATAGTGGCCGAGGCTGACCGCGACCTAGAGCCAGAAACCGTGTTCAGAAGGACAATAGAATATGGCATAGACCACTATCCAGAAAAGAACAAAGAGGAACAATGGAAACGCTTCTGCGAACATCTTGAAAACAAGTATTCAGCCCACGGATATATCAAGCTCTGGATACCCGGATCGGAGAACGAGAAAAGCCTGAAGCAGATAAGAGACCTGATAATACAGCCTGCGCGGCTGAAAGAAATATTCGACAGGATATATGCAGAGGAGACTGCAGAATGACTATGCCACGACAAACGACCATAAAAACAACGACAGCAAACAAAGGATAAAGATGAAGACACTTATAATAACAGCCTTGGCCCTGCTGATGTCTGTTGCAGGACAGGCACAGACGGCAGACACGCTTCGCCATGAGGTGATGCTTGAAACGACAAAGGGAAACATACGCATAGCACTATACAACGAGACGCCGCGCCATCGCGACAACTTTATCAAGCTTGTGAGGGAAGGATTCTATGACGGCTTGCTGTTTCATCGCGTGATAGACAGATTCATGATACAGACAGGCGACAGCGCGAGCCGACATGCCGCCCCGGGACAGCTGCTTGGCGACTCGCCCGAAAGCTACAAGGTGAAGGCCGAAATAACGTATCCTGCCCTATTCCACAAGCGCGGAGCCGTGGCAGCAGCACGCGAAAGCGACAATGTAAACCCCGAAAGAGAGTCGTCGGCATCTCAGTTTTACATCGTCTACGGCCGCCGTTTCAACGACAGCATGCTCGACGACGTGCAGCTGAAACTGGACAAGAACACAGGCGGAACAGTGAAACTGACACCCGAAATAAGAGAAGCCTACAAGCGCTTAGGCGGTACCCCTCACCTCGACGGACAGTATACGGTATTCGGAGAAGTAATTGAAGGGCTTGAAACCGTCGACAGCATACAATGGGTTGAGACCGACAAGAACGACCGCCCCATTGAAGACATAAAAATCATACGTGCAACGGTGATAAAATAACACGTCCAACCGACAGAAACTCATGTCTGACGCCAAGCTGGCAACATATGCGACGGGCCGTATAAGGAGGCAACATAAGAATGCAGAATGTAAGAATACCGGCTGCATTCCGCACAAAACGTAAGTTGACTGTATGCACTCTCAGGCGGGCAAAATAGCAAACAGAACGGCAGCACACGTGCCATTTGAGCGCAGGAAACGACCATTTTCAGCCTAAAATCAGGCATCAGCCATGCTAAAACATAGCTTTTGGGGGGATAAAACAATATAAATCGTCATATAAAATACTACATATTAAGGCGTAAAAGGCTACCTTTTAGAGTGCAAAAGGTGGCCTTTTACATTATACAGGACACCCTTCAGCTGCACACTTTGCACTGCAACGGCAGTATACCGTTGGCATACTGCATTTTACGGATGCACACTCCATACCGCGATATTTACGCAAAAAAGATTTAGAATACAGAATTATGCAGTATGAGAGCGTCATGAAAAATCAAAAAGAAAGCAAAAAGCGGAAAATGCGAACCACACGCAACACTACGCCGAAGGACAACATCACCTATTTAAGATATTTTTGAGATATTCTTCAAAATAACGTCCCTATATTCCAAAATTCTTTGTATTTTTGCACAAGCCAAACAACATCTTTTCAGACAAAAGTCTTTTGTCTGCATTAGGTCCAGGTTGTTTACCGTATGAAAAGTCTGCTCCGCTGACAGACCTATCAGTCACCGTAAGCGAGAAGACTTTGCATTCATCAAAAAAGAACAATTCTAAGTATGAACGTTTTAGAACTAAGTGAACAGGAAATTGGCAGACGCCAAAGTCTTCAGGAGCTGCGCGATATGGGAATCGACCCGTATCCTGCCGCCGAGTATCCAACAAATGCTTTCTCAACAGACATTAAAGCGGAATTCAAAGACGAAGAGCCGCAGAGAGAGGTGTGCATAGCAGGCCGCATGATGAGCCGCCGCGTAATGGGTAAAGCATCTTTCGCCGAGATTCAAGACTCAAAGGGAAGAATACAGGTTTATATCACACGCGACGACATCTGCCCCGGCGAAGACAAAGACATGTATAATAAGGTCTTCAAAAGACTGCTCGACATCGGCGACTTCATCGGCGTTAAAGGCTTCGTATTCAGAACACAGACAGGCGAGATCAGCGTACACGCACAGAGCCTGACACTGCTGTCGAAAAGCTTAAAGCCGCTGCCTATCGTTAAATATAAAGACGGCGTGGCATACGATAAGTTTGAAGACCCGGAGCTGCGCTACCGCCAGCGCTATGTAGACCTCGTTGTCAACGACGGCGTGAAGGAGACATTCCTGAAACGTGCCACCGTGTTGAGAACTCTGAGAAACTCTCTCGACGAGGCAGGATACACTGAAGTTGAAACCCCAATACTGCAGTCTATCCCAGGCGGAGCATCTGCACGCCCGTTCATAACCCACTTCAACGCGCTGAACGTTGAGATGTATATGCGTATCGCAACAGAGTTGTATCTGAAACGACTCATTGTAGGAGGATTCGAAGGTGTTTACGAAATAGGCAAAAACTTCCGCAACGAAGGTATGGACCGCACTCACAATCCCGAGTTCACCTGCATGGAGCTGTACGTACAGTATAAGGACTACAACTGGATGATGTCGTTCACAGAGCAGCTGCTTGAGAAAATATGTATTGCCGTAAACGGAAAGCCCGAAAGCGTAGTCAACGGCAACGTGATAAGCTTTAAGGCTCCATACCGCCGTCTGCCTATCCTTGACGCCATCAAAGAGAAGACAGGATACGACCTCAACGGAATGGACGAGGACCAGATACGCGAAGTATGCAAGAAGCTCAACATGGAAATAGACGACACCATGGGCAAAGGCAAGCTGATAGACGAGATATTCGGCGAATTCTGTGAGGGTACATTCATACAGCCAACATTCATCATCGACTACCCTGTAGAGATGTCTCCTCTGACAAAGATGCACCGCAGCAAGCCCGGACTGACAGAGCGCTTTGAGCTTATGGTAAACGGCAAGGAGCTTGCCAACGCATATTCTGAGCTTAACGACCCGATTGACCAGGAGGAAAGATTCATCGAACAGATGAAACTAGCCGACAAGGGCGACGACGAAGCAATGATCATCGACCAGGACTTCCTGCGTGCGCTGCAGTACGGAATGCCGCCTACAAGCGGTATCGGCATCGGTATCGACCGTCTGGTTATGCTCATGACAGGCGAAATGTCTATTCAGGAAGTGTTGTTCTTCCCGCAGATGCGCCCGGAGAAAAAGGCTCCGAAGAGCACCGTTGCAGAATGGCAGGCTATTGGTGTGCCTGAAGAATGGGTGCCCGTGTTCAACAAATGCGGCTATAATCTTACATCAGACATCAAGGATGTTAATCCGCAGAAACTGCAAATGGACGTATGCGGAATAAACAAGAAATACAAACTCGGCTACGAAAATCCCAAAGTAGACGATTTTGCGAAATGGATTGAGAACGTAAACAATTCTGATAACGAATAATTCTTATGCGGTGACACACCGGCAGGCCGTAAAGTCTGCCGGCTTGTCACCGCAATGCATAAATACATTTTATGCACGGATTATAAACAATAAATCATAAATCGAAAAGATGTACGATTGCGGAAGAATAGCAGTTATTGGCGGCGGAAGCTGGGCTACCGCCATTGCCAAGATTGTGGTGGGGCACACACATCATTTAGGATGGTATATGCGCCGTGACGACCGCATAGAAGACTTCAGGAGGCTCGGACACAATCCGGCATATCTTACAAGCGTTCGCTTCAACATTGACGAAATAGAATTCTCGAGCGACATCAACAAAATCGTTCAGGCATACGACACTCTTATATTCGTTACACCTTCACCTTACCTAAAAAATCATCTGAAAAAGCTGAAGACACGAATTAAAGACAAATTCGTAATTACCGCAATAAAAGGTATTGTGCCTGACGAGAACCTGGTGTGTTCAGAATATTTCCATCAGGTTTATGATGTTCCTTACGAAAACTTGGCATGTCTTGGAGGTCCGTCACATGCCGAAGAAGTGGCTCTTGAGCGTCTTTCATACCTGACTGTAGGATGCAGCGACCGCGAAAAGGCGCTGGCGTTCTCTGAGATACTGGCCAGCGAATTCATCAAGACTAAAATCAGCAGCGATGTTATCGGCATTGAATACTCGTCTGTGCTGAAGAATGTCTATGCGATCGCAGCCGGAGTATGCAGCGGCCTTAAGTATGGAGACAACTTCCAATCGGTACTTATGTCAAATGCGGTACAGGAGATGTCGCGCTTTCTCAAGACAATACATCCCATAGACCGTAACATAACCGACTCAGTTTATCTTGGCGACCTGCTTGTTACGGGATATTCCAACTTCTCGCGAAACCGCACATTCGGAACAATGATCGGCAAAGGATACAGCATAAAGAGCGCTCAGATTGAGATGGAAATGATTGCCGAAGGCTATTTTGGCACAAAATGCATGAAAGAGATTAACCGCCACTGCCATGTAAACATGCCTATCCTTGATGCCGTTTACAACATTTTGTACGAACGCATATCTCCACAAATTGAAATAAAGCTATTAACCGATTCTTTCAGATAAGAATCACAAAAATCAATAAGCAATGAAAAATATCACATTAGATGTATCTAAAGCCGTTCAGTTTCTTAAAGAAGGAACAGTAAAAAATTATGAAGCTAAAGTAAAAGAGGCACAAGAGGCTCTTGAAAACGGCACTTGCCCTGGCAATGATTTCTTAGGCTGGCTACATTTGCCATCATCTATAACACCTGAATTTCTGAAAGAAATACAAGACTGCGCAAACACTTTACGCGAAAACTGCGAGGCTATTGTCGTTGCAGGTATCGGCGGAAGCTACCTTGGAGCACGTGCAGTGATTGAAGCCTTGAGCAACTCTTTCTCATGGTTAATCGGCGACAAGAGCAACCCAACAATTCTTTTCGCAGGAAACAACATCGGCGAAGACTATCTGTATGAACTGACTGAATATCTTAAAGACAAAAAATTTGGCGTAATCAACATATCTAAATCAGGAACAACAACAGAGACTGCCCTCACATTCAGACTGCTGAAGAAACAATGCGAGGAGCAAAGAGGCAAAGAAGAGGCAAAGAAAGTCATAGTTGCCGTTACTGATGCAACGAAAGGTGCTGCAAGAGCAGCTGCCGACAAGGAAGGTTACAAAACATTTGTTATTCCAGACAACGTAGGCGGACGCTTCTCTGTGCTCACTCCTGTAGGTCTTCTGCCAATAGCATGTGCTGGATTTGACATAACAAAACTTGTTGAAGGTGCTGCTGATATGGAAAAAGCATGCGGAAAGGATGTTGCCTATGAAGAGAACCCGGCAGCCGTTTATGCTGCTGTACGCAACGGACTTTATGATCAGGCAGGTAAGAAAATCGAAATAATGGTTAACTACCAGCCCAAACTGCACTTCATCAGCGAATGGTGGAAGCAGCTGTTCGGCGAAAGTGAAGGTAAGGACAACAAGGGTATATTCCCTGCTTCATGCGACTTCACGACAGACCTTCACTCTATGGGACAGTGGATTCAGCAGGGCGAACGCTCAATATACGAAACTGTTATCAGCGTTGAAGAGCCTGCAAAGAAACTCCTCTTCCCTAACGACGAGGAAAATCTTGACGGTCTGAACTTCCTTGCCGGCAAACGTGTTGACGAAGTGAACAAGATGGCAGAGCTCGGAACACGCCTCGCACATGTTGACGGAGGTGTGCCAAACATCAGAATTTCAGTCCCCGTGCTGAATGAATACTACATCGGACAACTTATATACTTCTTTGAAAAAGCCTGCGGTATAAGCGGCAATATATTAGGAGTTAATCCGTTTAACCAGCCCGGTGTTGAGGCTTACAAGAAGAATATGTTTGCCCTTCTTGACAAACCCGGATACGAGGAAGACAGCAAAGCAATAAAGGAACGCCTCGCAAAAGAGAAATAATCATATCCGGAAAAGCCATGAGCGATTCATGGCTAAAGGACTAAGAAGGTACGCTAAAAGCGCAAAATAAGCGCAAGTAAATCTGCGTATGTGCGTATAATCAAACTATATGACATATTATGTTTGAAAAAGAAATTAAACAATATCTAGAAAGACACGGCTTTGAGGCTTTTAAGCCCAAAGCCGTTCTTTTTGACATGGACGGAGTTCTATATAACAGCATGCCCTTTCATGCTGTCAGCTGGCATAAGTCGATGGAGAGGTTCGGACTGAATATCTCACCGGAAGAAGCCTACCAATATGAAGGGATGAGGGGTGTTGAAACGATAAAGCTATTGGCCAAGCGCCAATGGAACAAAGAACTGACAGACGAAGAAGCCGCCAACATGTATGAAGAGAAATCAAACGAGTTCAGAAAATGCCCCAAAGCAGAGAAGATGGATGGCGTTGAAGAACTTATGAGAAAAATAAAAACTGACGGTCTGAAAATTGTTGTTGTAACAGGAAGCGGGCAAAGAAGTTTGCTGGAAAAATTAGAAAGCGAGTTCAACGGACTTATACACCATGAACTGATAATCAGCAGCTTTGACGTGAAACACGGAAAACCCAACCCGGAGCCCTACCTCTGCGGACTGAAGAAGGCGGGCGTCATGCCGTGGGAAGCCATTGTTGTTGAAAATGCTCCACTGGGAGTAAGAGCCGGAGTTGCTGCCAACGTATTCACCGTTGCTGTAAACACAGGTCCGCTGCCACAAAAGATGCTTGCAGACGAAGGAGCCAACTTGATATTTGAAAGCATGCCTTCATTCAGGGATTCGTGGGATATACTAAGCGAAAACTGGAAAAACCGCTAACGAAAAAACAAAATACCGCAGGACCAGAATAACTGTAAAGAACAAAAAATCTTTAGTTGGCAAACATAAATAAAAGGACAATACCCACATGGGCATTGTCCTTTCGCTTATAATAGTACTGTTGAAAAAACGTATTATCCGTAGATTATCTTTCCGTTTTCATCTTCATAAGGAGCAAGGTCCTTAGCATACTGGTTCATGGCACGAAGGCTCATACCCATTGAAGAGAACCCACCGTCATGATAAAGATTCTGCATTGTCACCTTACGTGTGAAGTCAGAGAACATCATTACGCAATAGTTTGCACACTCTTCAGCATCAGCGTTGCCGAGCGGAGACATCTTGTTGGCAAAATCCATGAGGTTGTCCATGTCCTTAATTCCCTTACCTGCTGTAGTAGGTGTAGGTGACTGAGAGATTGTGTTGATGCGGACATTCTTCTCACGTCCATAAATATATCCGAAGCTGCGTGCTATGCTCTCAAGCATGCTCTTGGCGTCTGCCATATCGTTGTAACCGAAGAATGTACGCTGAGCTGCAACATAAGTGAGGGCAACCACTGAACCATACTCGGCAATGGCATCTTGCTTCTTGGCAACCTGCAACATCTTGTGGAAAGAGATGGCAGAAATGTCGAGAGTCTTCTGCAGATAATTGTAATCAAGATCGTCGTATGTACGGTGCTTACGCACGTTAGGACTCATTCCGATAGAATGGAGCACGAAGTCGATTTTTCCGCCAAGCAGCTGAACAGACTCGGCAAATACCTTCTCCAAATCCTCAACACTTGTAGCATCAGCTGCTATGACAGGAGCGTTGAGCTGCTTGCTCAGCTGATCAAGTGTACCCATGCGCAGCGCCATTGCTGTGTTGCTCAAGGTTATTGAGGCGCCTTCTTCTACAGCCTTCACGGCTACTTTCCATGCTATGGATTCTTCATTAAGCGCGCCGAAAATAATACCGCGCTTACCTTTCAACAAATTGTGAGTCATCTTTAATTTATTTCTTTGATTTAATTTTAGAGTGCAAAGTTACAACATTTACACAAAATAGGCAAACATTTAAAGTTAAGAATTATTAGCATAAGCCACTTGACGGCTTACAAACTCATTACAGAATAAGCAGCCGTCATAAAAATCAATAAAGCAAAATTGGCTATAACGCCACAGACATACATCCTAAAGAATCACTGCTGTTCCGCTGCACGACACCATAAGCATTGAGCCTGACTCGCCTACAGTTTCATAATCGAGATCAATACCGACAACGGCATTGGCTCCAAGAGCCTCGGCACGCTGCGTCATCTCTGCCAGCGCATTGTCTTTAGCCTTGCGCAACACTCCCTCATAAGAGCTGCTACGGCCTCCGAAGAAATCTCTGACACCAGCCAGAAAATCCTTAAACACATTGGCACCTACAATAACCTCGCCCGTTACTACGCCGAGATACTCCCTTACAGGTCTGCCTTCAATGGTCTGAGTTGTTGACAATAACATAATCGTATGATTTTTCTGTTACACTTTTCTTTCCTTTACATCAAGATAATTGCTGACGACAATATCCGTGGAGCGAGCTATTCGCTCCATGAAATCTCAGCACTGCCGAAACATTTGTGATGGTCTTCATCATAAACCACACAGAACTGGCCGGGAGCAACACCTTGTATAAGATGTTCTGAATGCACCACATATTCGCCATCTGCCTTACGTTCGAGCCTTGCCGGATGATATTCTGGCGTATGACGTATCTTGAACGTTACGCTTACCTCACCGGCATCGCCCCAAGGATTGCATGTAAGGAAATGGAAATCATGTATGCTGAAGTCTTTCTTATAAGCCGTAAGCGGCTCATATCCCTTACTTACATAAAGTATGTTCTGCTTCATGTCCTTCTTGACTGCATACCAGGGTCCGCCTCCGAAACCGAGTCCGTGGCGCTGACCTATAGTGTGAAACCACAAGCCTTTGTGCTTGCCAAGCTTCTTTCCAGTCTCCAGCTCGAGCACGTCGCCGGGATTTTCACCGAGATAGCGCCGTATGTAATCATTATAATTTATCTTTCCAAGAAAACAGATGCCCTGACTGTCCTTACGCTTTGCATTAACAAGATGTTCGCGTTCGGCAATCTCGCGCACCTCTTCCTTCATGTAATGTCCTATTGGAAACAATGCCTTGCGCAACTGCCAGTCGTATATCTGGGCAAGAAAATCGGTCTGGTCTTTCACCGGATCGGGACTTGTAACGAGCCACTTCTGCCCGTCTATAATTTCGGTCTGTGCATAATGCCCTGTTGCTATCAAGTCATAATCGTGCCCGGCTTTCTGGTCGAAAGCTCCAAACTTTATCAGACGGTTGCACATCACGTCGGGATTGGGCGTAAGACCGTTGCGCACCTTGTCCATAGTATATTTAGTAACCTGCTCCCAATACTCCTTATGACAGTCGATCACCTGCAGCCTGCAGCCATATCTGGCAGCAACGGCTGTGGCCATCTCGAGGTCTTCCTCGCTCGAACAGTCCCACTCCTCTTCTTCCTCGGGACCTATCTTTATATAAAAGCAATCGGGATGCAATCCCTGACGGGCCAACTCATAAACCACCACTGAGCTGTCTACTCCGCCGGAAAGCAGTACTGCAATCTTTTTATCTTTCAGATTCTCCATCGCAAATCATTTTTTCGTGATGCAAACATACATAAAAATAACGACATTCTACGATAATTTACCAACAAATATGAGCTTACATGCACGAATAATGAGCCGCAACTGCGGCTAAAATATTCTGAACAGAATGGGATATTCAGGAACAATCAGCTTATAGCCCCTTTCCGGTTAAGGGTTCCAGAAGTGGCATGGCGAGAAAATAACAGCCTAAAAGAAAGATTTATCGTAAAATCGCGCTTCACGCTTAACGCGCTGTATATCAAGAGATTAGCCCAAACAAGAAAATATAGCGGGAAATCAGACAATGCAAAAGACCACGTTTTGCATCATAAAAGGGCACATTTTACAATGCAAAAAGCCGTCTTTTGCAACGCAAAAGGCTGCTTTTTGCTGCACAAACCAATGTAATTCAGGCAAAAAACAACAAAAATATGCATGAACAAGCAGGCTGAAGTGCATGAAAAACGGCAAGAAACAAGAATATTGTGGATTTATTTTTCTAGAACGGAAAATAATTTTGACAATATTTTTTACCGGCAAATCTATCAGAAATGGACGATTTATAACCAAAGGAAAAACATGGGATGCAAGGCAGACATAAATTGAGATGCAAGGCTCTGAAAAACAACATGGCCAAAGACCGGTGTAAAACCATGTCTTTGGCCACGCTTGTTATAATGTTTTTGTCAACTAAACTTCAACATTAAATTGATGCCCATATCCAGTCATAGAAGAAGCTGCATACACCGCAAAGAAGCACACCGGCTGTGCAGATGGCAAGAGCCAGTTTTGTGTTGCAGTCGCTCTTGAATGTAGGCAGAGGATTCTCGGCAGACTTGATGTACATTGCCTTAACAATGAGAAGATAGTAGTAAAGACTTATCACTGTGTTGATCAAAGCAACGAACACTACTATGTGAGTAAGTACAGAACCTTCCTCCAATGCTGCCATGAAGACGAAGAACTTGCTGAACATACCTGCAAACGGAGGAATACCGCCGAGAGAGAACAGCGCAAACGTCATAAGCAATGACAGTTTGGGGTTAGTTGTATAGAAGCCGTTGTATGCATCCATCTTGGTAACACCATTGTTGTTTTCCTCAACAACGCTGATTACGGTGAATACTGCAAGGTTGGCCACTACATAAACCAGCACATAGTAAGACAGGGCAGCTACGCCAAGAGCATTGTCGCCAATAACTGCCAGCATGATGTAACCTGCCTGTGAGATAGAACTGAAGGCCATGAAGCGCTTGAGCTCTTTCTGACGGATGGCAAACAGGTTGGCAATGGTGATGCTGAGCACAACGAGCACGTACATAACGTAAGTCCAATACGGAGTGAGCGGAGCAAACACCTTCATGAGGATAGCCATGAGTGTAAATGCGGCAGCACCCTTAGAGATTACGCTAAGATAACCTGTAACCGTTGTAGGAGCACCCTGATATGTGTCGGCAGTCCAGAAGTGGAAAGGAACAAGGCTGATCTTGAATCCTAATCCGCTCATGAAGAATACCATACCCATTACGTTCATTGTAAGGTTCTGCTTCTGAGCAAGAACTGTTGCAACGTCATCGAAATAGAGAGTACCTACTCCACCATAGATGAACGAAATACCATAAAGCATTATTCCGCTTGAGAATGTAGCAGTAAGGATAAACTTGGCTGCTGCCTCAGCTGAATTATGACGGTATTTGTCGAGCGCAACAAGACATGCCATAGGCACAGATGCCATTTCGAGTCCGAGGAAGAACATCAGGAAGTGGCCGGCGCTCATCATCATGTTCATACCGAGCAGGGTTGAAACAGTTAGCATGTAGAACTCGCCTTCTTTGAAAGATGTATCCTGACGGCTCAGCCACTTACGGCTCTGAATGAGCACGATGAGTGTACCTGCAGCCAGAATAGTCTTCATAACGTTCACAGCCGATGTTGTAACATACATTCCGCCAAATGCCGAAACCGGCTCCTGAGGGAAGATGTTGATAATCACCTGAGCAAGCATCAGAATGCAAACCAGCGGATTGAACCACTTGCGCTCACTGTTGCGCGATGATGCAAAATCGGCAATAAAGACGATAATAAGGATAGCCATCAATGTGGCTTCCGGAATCATATTAAGAAATTGACTGTAATTCATTTTTCTGCTGATTTATTATATTGATGCAATAGCTGAAACATTGTTAATCTGGTCAAGGATTGGTATCATTGCATTGTCGATAACCTCACTGGCCCACAACGGAGCAAGACCAAGTCCTGCTACGCAGAATATAAGGCAGCATACAGCCACGCGCTCATCCCATGTTGCGTCGGTAAGTGTCAGATAATGCGGATCAGCAACCTTCTGATAAAGAATCTTGCCGACAACACGCAAGATGTAGACAGCCGTAACAACAATACTTGTACAAGCTACGATTGTACATGTACGGTGGAACACATCGTTATTAGCAAAAGAACCGACAAAGATTGTCATCTCAGCTACGAATCCTGAGAAGCCCGGCAAACCGAGGTTAGCCAAACCGGCGATAACATAACCCACGCTGAGGAAAGGCATAATCTTCATCAGACCGCCAAGCTTGCGTACGTCACGTGTGTGTGTACGGCCGTAGATCATACCGATGAGGGCGAAGAACAAGGCTGTCATCAATCCGTGAGAAAGCATCTGAAGAATAGCTCCTGTGCAAGCTGTCTTGGTCATCATAAGCAATGCGAACAATACAAGACCGCAGTGAGAAACAGAAGAATATGCATTGATATACTTCAAGTCAGTCTGAACACATGCAGACAGAGCACCATATACAACAGAGATTGTTGTAAGGATCAGGAATATCCATCCAAGCTCGTGAGCTGCATCAGGCAGAAGGAACATGGCAATGCGGAAGCAGCCATAACCTCCAAGCTTCATAAGCACGCCGGCGTGAAGCATTGACACAGCTGTAGGCGCTGATGCGTGACCGTCGGGGCTCCATGTGTGGAACGGGAACAGTGCTCCGAGAACGCCGAATCCGATAAACACGAACGGGAAGAACACCTTCTGAACTTCAACAGGAATATTATGCATTGCTGCAATCTCAAGGATGTTCATCGTGGTTGCACCGCTACCGAAATAGATTCCGATAATACCAAGAATCAACAATGCAGATCCGCCCATGAGCATAAGAGTAAGCTTCATTGCTGAATACTCCTTGTTACCGCTACCCCATACACCGATAAGAAGATACATAGGGATGAGGGCAACCTCATAGAACATAAACATTGTGAACAGGTCGGTGCTGATGAAGAAGCCATACACACCGGTGCTCAGCAGAGTAAACCACAGGAAGTATTCCTTTGTCATGGGTTTCAGCTGCCAAGATGCAAAAGTACCAGTAAACACGATGATGCTTGAAAGCAGAAGCATAACCACAGATATACCGTCAACACCTACAGAGTAGGCAATGTTCAGCGGCGCAAACCAAGGAATGCTGTATGTGAACAACATCTCGTCTGTGTTGCCTCCAGCACGCATCTGTATGAATGTTACCGTAAGCCAGATTGACAAAATCAAAAGACATGATGATCCTGCAACCATTACGCCACGTACCTGATTAAGGTTGCGGGCCAGCCAAAGACCCAACAGCATCAGTACGGGAAAAACTACAAATAAACTTAATATACTCATTTTACCGGTTTTCTTTTATAGACAAATACATAACAACACTAATGCAATAGCACCTGTGAGGAACCATACTGCATACTGGCGCACGTCACCGCTCTGCCAGCCACGTATGCTTTCTCCGGCTTCATTCGTACCCCAAGCCATAAAGTTCATAGCTCCGTCAACAACATGGCGGTCGAACCATGCCAATGGAGTGCTCACACACTTGAAGATTATCTTATGTGTAACAAACATCCATACCTCATCCATGTAGAAACGCTTGTAAGCTGCACGATGAAGTTTCGGGAACTTACGGGCAAGCATGTCTGCAACAGGAGTCTCCTCACCTTTATACATATAAGTAGCAAGACCGATACCGCATATTGCAAGCACTGTGCTGACTCCTGCAACAAACCAGTTGGTATGTGTGCCGAATGCAACACCGTTGGCAGAAACAAACTCGCCAAACTCAAATACATGCAATGTACCGAAGATACCTACCAACATTGTTATGACAGAAAGAATTATAAGAGGTACTGTCATTGTCAGCGGAGCTTCATGAGGCTGATGTGCGCCCTCTGCCTTGTGAGTTTCATAATAGCTCTTGCCCCAGAAGATTACATAATACAGACGGAACATATAGAATGCTGTCATAGCAGCAATGCCGCTCATTATCGCACCCATTACAGGTGAGAAGTTATAGCAAGCTACCAAGATTTCATCCTTAGAGCAGAATCCTGAGAAGAACGGTATACCTGCAATTGCAAGACATGAGATAAGGAATGTCCAATGTGTTACAGGCATATACTTACGCAGTCCGCCCATGTACATCTTCTCATTAGAATGAACGGCATGGATGATACAACCGGCACCCAAGAACAGACAAGCCTTAAACATGGCGTGTGTGAACAGATGATACATTCCGGCCATATAACCAAGTCCGTTTGCATCAGCATATTCTGCAGTCATGGCAACAGCTCCTGTTTCAGGATCTGGCATACATACGCCAAGAGCAACAAGCATGAAACCGATCTGAGAAATTGTTGAGAATGCAAGCACACGTTTGATATCGCTCTGACAGCATGCAACGGCTGCTGCATAGAAAGCTGTAAACGCTGCTATATAGGCAACCCAGTGCAAAGCCTCCGGCGCAAACTTGACAAATATCGGGAACAGACTTGCCACGAGATAAACTCCGGCAACGACCATGGTTGCAGCATGGATAAGAGCACTGACAGGTGTAGGACCTTCCATAGCATCGGGCAACCAGATATGCAACGGGAACATTGCACTCTTACCGGCACCACCGATAAACATAAGGAACAATGCTGTAGGCATAATCCAACCGGCCTGATTGAGCGCTGTCATCTGTGCAGGTGACATCTGAGACAGATCGTAATTAAATGTACCTACATAGAAGCTGTAGATAAGAATACCGATAAGGAAGAACAAGTCGGCAAAACGTGTTACGATAAATGCCTTCTTTGAAGCTGCCACTGCGGCATGCATAGGATAGTAGAAGCCGATAAGGAGATAAGAAGAAACTCCCACAAGCTCCCAGAACAGATACATCTGGAAGATGTTTGTAGCTACAACCAATCCGAGCATTGACATTGTAAACAGGCTCAAGAACGCATAGTAACGCTGAAAGCCCTTCTCTCCATGCATATAGCCGAATGAATAGATGTGGACCATCAGGCTGACTGTTGATATAACGATAAGCATCATCGCAGAAATCGGAGTGATGCGGAAACCGATATTAAATGTCAGCAGCTCAGAAAATCTAAGCCATGTAATATCAAATGCCGTTACCGTAGGATAAAGACCTGTGGCAGCGTCTCTTCCCTGAACCAGAAAATACTCAAACGCAGCGTAGTAGCAAAGCACTGTAACAACAGCGATAGAGCATGTTCCGATAAGACCGGCCACTTTATGCGACATCTTCATACCCGCCAATCCGAGTAAAATAAATGTCAGCGCCGGTAACAAGAGTATTAAAAATACAAAACCATAATCCATAACGCACTAATTTTTCATGTTTTCAATACAGTTCACCTGATCACTATTGAAGTTGCGGTAAACATTAATAATAATTGCCACTGCAACAGCTGTTTCCGCAGCACTTACGCCGATGCTGAACAAAGTGAAGAAGAAACCTTCCATCTGTCCGGGGAACAACAAGCGGTTGAATGCTGCAAAGTTGATATCAACAGAGTTGAGAATCAACTCAACAGAAATCAACATTGCAATCAGGTTGCGACGGGTTATAAATCCGAATACACCGATAAAAAACAACAGTGCTGAAAGCACAAAGAAATATTCTACTGGTATCATAAATTATTACTCCTTTCTAGATATTACGATTCCACCAATAATGCAAGCCAGCAAGAATACAGAGATAAACTCGAACGGAAGCACATACTGATATTTCTCAGAACCCATCAAAGTGTTGCCAATGACATTCATTGAAACTTCCTCATCAGGCATCTGCACTGCCATATCGATAAACTTGTTCTTCAAGAACACTGCAACGACCGTAACAAGACTTATCAAGGTTATAAGCGCGCCACATACAACGCGGCTACCTTTCAAGCGCTCTACAAGTCCCTGCAATGTGCGCTTGCTTACAAGCTGTATTGCAAAAATATAAATCATAGTTACACCTCCGGCATAAACACTTATCTGGGCTGCGCCAAGGAAAGTGTAGTCAAGAAGGAAGTATAAACCAGCAACACCCAAAAGAACGAACAGCAAGAAAGTGGCCGCTCTCATTATCCGCTTTGTCATTACGCACATAAGTGCAGAACCTAAAATGACAACAGCAAGAATTATAAACATTACCATATTAGCCATATCTACGTTCTCCTTTTATTTAATTTTAGTATTAAAGACACCGATCTCCAATGGAGTACCGCCATCCTCGATATTCGGCAATGCAGGCTCAAACTTCTCTTTGTCAAGATGCAAGACAAGCTTGTCTCTTCCAAAGGTTGAGTTCTCAAAGTCGTTCACAAACTTAATGGCCTCATGAGGACATGCGTTTACACACAACTCACAGAACATACATTCGCCCAAATCATAAATATAATCATCAAGGACACGTTTTTTCTTACCGTCCTCTGTCTCAATTGTCTTCTGTACGACTTTAATCGTACCGTTAGGACAAGCCATCTCGCAAAGTTTGCATGCGATGCACTTATTGTTGCCTTCAGCATCCTGTGGCATTATAAGGCGTCCGCGATGGCGCGGCGAAACATGGAGCGTGGTCTTTCTGTTCTCCGGATACTGCTCGGTAACCTTCTTTGTAAGATACTCACGGAAGGTGACACCAAGACCTGTAAGCAAAGACTTCAGACCAAACTTAATTCCACCAAAATAAGATTTATTATTATCTTCCATTATTTTTTACGTTAAGAAATTAAAGAATCAATGAACAACAGTTTTCTGCATTTAATCTGTAAATTCAATAATTTTTAATTTTCAGTAATTTAACATCTTAGAAATGCCATCCCAGAGCAACGACGATAGTCATCAGCACAAGGTTAAGCAGACTCAGCGGCATAAGATACTTCCACTCGAGCTTCAGTATCTGGTCGATACGAAGACGAGGATAAGACCACTTGATCCAAAGCAGTATCCATACAAGGAAGAAAGTCTTGGCCAGGAACCATACAATGCCGGGGATGTAATCCATTACGGCATTGAATCCGTCAAGTCCTGCTACATGCAGAGGCATCCATCCTCCGAGGAACACTGTTGACGCAACGCCTGCAATGATAAACATGTTGAGGTATTCTGCCAAGTAGAAGAAACCGAATCCCATACCAGAATACTCTGTATGGTAACCGGCGGTAAGCTCACTCTCAGCCTCAGCCAAGTCGAACGGACCACGGTTAGCCTCAGCATTACCTGCAACGAGGAATACGAGGAAAGCTATAATAGCAGGGATATGGCCTTTGAAAACAAGCCATCCGTCGTTCTGCGACTCAACAATACCAGTCAGGCTCATTGTTCCAGTCAAGGCTACGGCCGTGATAAGGCAGAGGCACAAAGACATCTCATAAGATATCATCTGTACGGCTCCACGCATAGCAGACACAACAGAATACTTGTTGTTAGAACCCCAACCGGCAAGGAAGATACCAACTACACCTATACTTGATATAGCTGTAAGCAGGAAGATACCTACGTTGAAATCGAGAATAGCAGCTCCCTTGTTCCATGGCATGAAAGAGAAAGCGCCAACACTTCCGATAAGAACGAGGAACGGAGCTATTGCATACAAAAGTTTATCTGCCTTGTCAACAGGGAAGATTTCTTTTATAAGCATCTTAACCACGTCGGCAAAGACCTGGAAGATACCCCATTTTCCTACGCGCATCGGGCCAAGACGGCACTGGAAGAAGGCGCAGACCTTACGTTCCATATATATAAGCACAATGGCGAGCATGGCATAGGCCATAAGAATAATAAGCCCAACCAAAACGCATTCAATAAGGATTGACAAGAAATTGCCCAATCCCAGAGTATCTCTGAGAAGGCTGTCAAACCACGTTGTTACTATACTAAAATCGAACACTTTGCTTAAATTTAAATATATTATGAAATTCAAATAATAAAAGGCATTCAAGAGCCGTACGGCCATCATGCACTTTTATATTTTTGATTATCTGTCAATATCAGGGATGACGTAGTCGAGAGTTGCACCGATTGATATAAGGTCGGCAATCTTCTCACCGCGGCAAATCTCATCCATGGCTGAAACCAACGGCAATCCCATAGGACGGAACTTGAGTCGGCAAGGATTCTTGCCGCCGTCGCTTCTGAGATAAACACCAATTTCGCCACGGCTGCCCTCACAACTTGTGTACCATTCGCCTTCAGGAACTTTTATAATAGGCTTCTGCTTGATATAGAAGTCGCCTTCAGGAATGTTGTCGATAAGCTGTTCGAGTATGCGCACGCTCTGCTCCATCTCGTCCATACGAACCATATAACGGTCAAAGCAGTCACCGTTGTTGTAAGTGATTTCATTGAAATCAACCTTGCCGTAGAGGTCGTAAGGATGATACTTTCTGACATCATTGTGCCATCCTGCAGCACGTCCGGTACCTCCGGTACATCCATAAGATATAGCATCCTCCTTAGAGAGCACGCCAACACCCTTGAAACGGTTCTGCAGAATAACGTTGCCTGTAAAGAGGTCGTGATATTCCTTGAACATCGGCTTGATGTACTCACAGAGTTTCTTAACGTTCTTGACAAAGTTCGGGTCGATGTCGGCCTGGCATCCGCCAATACGATAATAGTTCTGAATGAGTCGTCCGCCGGTGGTCTCCTCCATAACGTTAAGCACCTGCTCGCGGTCGCGCATACCATAAATAAATGCAGTGAGCGCTCCGAGGTCCTGAGCACAACAGCTGTAGAACAGCAGGTGAGAGTCAAGACGCTGAAGCTCGTCCATTATGGTGCGGATATACTTAATACGGTCAGAAAGCTCAATGCCCATACCTTCTTCGATAACCGATACAAGCGCATGACGGTTCATCATGGCTGAAAGGTAATCAAGACGGTCGGTCAGAGCCAATGTCTGCGGATATGTATAGCTCTCGCACATCTTCTCTACTCCACGGTGGATATATCCGCAATGAGGATAAACCTTTCTGATAACCTCACCGTCGAGGATTGTCTGCAGACGCAGCACACCGTGAGTGGCAGGGTGCTGAGGACCTATGTTTATCACATAATCGTCTTCTGTGAAGAGCTTGTGCTTCGTCTCGCTCAGCGTGCCGTCTTCGTTAAGGTTATACTCAACGGTGTAGTCGGGCTCCGGATCATCCTCCAATGTATACTTGTTGTTTTCAGGACTCATGTCATAGTCCTTTCTGAAAGGATATCCATTGAAATCTGAACGAAGATACAAGCGGCGCATGTCCTTATGTCCGAGGAACTTTATTCCGTAGAAGTCGTAAACCTCACGTTCAAGCAGGTCGGCGCTCTTCCACAGATTGCTCACTGTTGGGATATAGGCGTTATCGCGGTCGGCATTAACAGCCTTTACGCTCATGCGCTGGTGTGTTTCGGTGTTTTCGAGGATGTAAACAGCTCCCAGTCCTTCTTCACCAAAATCTTCACCTACGATAGTAACGAGGAAGTCGAAATGCTTCTCATTCTTCAGTTTTGCCATCTCGCGGGCAAAATCCTTCAGTTCGAATACTTTATTTTCTAATTTCATTGCTTCCCTTTTAATTATTTAGAAACAGACGAATCAACATCGTTCAGCGCAGCCGATGCCTGCTTCAGTTTTTCTTCGTCAACATCATTACCGTCAACAATGATAGGCTTCTTCTCCTTGTGGTTAACTCCACCGAAGAACTTCTCTATCTTCACCTTTCTCTGAAGCTGCATCATGCCATACAGAATTGCCTCGGGGCGCGGAGGACAGCCCGGAACGTAAACGTCTACAGGCACAATCTCGTCGATTCCCCTCACAACATGATAGCTGCTCTTGAACGGTCCGCCTGATATAGCGCATCCGCCGACGGCAACAACATATTTCGGTTCTGCCATCTGGTCATAAAGGCGCTTGAACACAGGAGCCATTTTATGAGTAATCGTACCGGCACACATTATGAGGTCGGCCTGACGTGGAGAGTTACGTGTAACCTCGAAGCCAAAGCGCGCAAAGTCATAACGGGCGCAACCTACTGCCATAAACTCGATACCACAGCAACTTGTGGCAAAAGTCAATGACCACAAAGAATTTGAGCGTCCCCAGTTGATGGCTTCATCGAGAGAGCCTACAATGACGTTGACTCCGCCCTCATGAAGTTCCTGAATGGTTCTCTCAAGGGTCTCGTTATCCTTAAACTCTGCATAAGGAATACTCTTGATTACTGGTTTCTTTACTTCCATTCCAACGCTCCTTTCCGCCATGCATAAGCAAGGCCAAACACTAAGACTAACAAAAAGAATCCGATACTGACCATAGCCATCACGCCGAACTCCTTAACTACAACGGCCCACGGATAGAGGAATACTGTTTCCACGTCGAAGACCAAGAAAAGGATTGCGAACAGATAGTAGCCCACGTGCACAGGTATCCATGAAGAACCGTGAGTCGGTATACCGCACTCGAATGGCTCTCCCTTAACCTTGTTGTACGTACGCGGACCTATCAACTTAGCGATGACAAAAGCAGCCACTACCAAGAAAACAGCCGTTATCAAAACGGTAACTAACAAGATAAAATACATATATATTTTATTTAAAAAATGTAATTATATACAAACGCATGCAAAGGTACAATTTATTTTGCAAAGATTAATCATAAATACACATTTTTTATTTAGCCAAATAACTTTATCTTTACAAAAACATGCACCTTATCAACGAGAATGATATGCCACGAGTCCTTCCATCGGACTTTTAAGCACTTTTGCCACCTCAAAACCTTCCATACGCGCTGCTTCTGCCAGCTGACTGCCATAACAATATGCCATGCTGCCGACACAGCCTACGGCATAGCCGTCATGGCTATAGAGGGCAACGTTGCGCCTGAAGAAATTACGGAAATTGTCCACCACGAGCCGCCTTACTCTCTCATCGTCAAGATGCCTGTGAACATACAGCGACATGCTTGCCAGAAAGCGGTTTGGCAGAGGCTCGCGGTAAACTCTGTTTATTATATCCGCAAGCGTAAGTCCCGACTCGCTCAGATAGCCGTCGCGCACGGCATCAGAAACACCGCCCTTGAACATCGCGTTGACAAAGAGCTTGCCCAGCACAGCCCCGCTGCCTTCATCGCCAAGGATATAGCCAAGCGGCGGCACGTTGCCTGTGATGTTCTTACCGTCATACATACACGAGTTTGCCCCTGTACCCAATATGCAGGCAATGCCGGGTTCATCGGCAAACAGGGCACGGGCAGCACCGAGCATGTCGGTTTCTACATCCACCTTTACGGCACCCGGGAAACACTCTGACAATACGCCACGCATCATGGGCTTCATCTCCTCACGGCATCCTGCGCCATAAAAATATACCTCGTCAATATCTCCGGCACACGTAATCTTTGAAACAACGTCGTCTGTTATTGTTTTAAGGATAACCGGCGGGGACTGCTGAAAGGGGTTGATGCCCTGCCCCGCCATGCGTTGGACGACACGGCTGCCGTCCATCACACACCAGTCTGTTTTTGTACTTCCGCTGTCAGCGATCAGTTTCATATTTTATAACATTATTTTTTGTTTAAAACATTTCGCAAAGATAAGTATTAAGTCTGAATAACTGCCGTATTTTCATAAAAAACTTTAAGCCCCGCACGGCATTTAACCTGATAAACGGCACATATCCATGCAAATGTGCAAGCATTAATGCTGCATTTGCATCTTGCGCCGACGGGCTTCAACTTACACGGCATTGCCGCAGCTGCATAATACTGACAATATTTAATCTGCCGAAACAAGAAACGGCAGGACACAAAAACGGCCTCACAGCGTTTAGCAGGATAATTCTCTTTTATATAAAAACGGCATACTGATGAACATGCTTCAGCTGTTGGAGGCATTGCACGACGGAAACCAAGAACAGAAAACTTTTTGACGGAAGGCACACCGAACGCAGTAAAAAGTTATTACAATATAAATTTGCGAAATAGAGAAATATATTACACTTTTACATGCAATAAATGACAAAAATATGCCCATATAACGCCAAAATCAGTGTGTTTCAGGGCAAAAACCAATGAATTTCAAGAACTAAACAAGCCAAACGGAGGGGCAAAAGCATACATTTTGCAACCTAAAAGGCCACCTTTTAGGCTGTAAAAGCATACCTTTTATAAATTAATGCAACACGGCTTTCCCTTGTATTTTATGTAACACGCTGTATATAAGCGCATTACACAAAAATACATTAAACAGTATATTTTCCGGCCAAGCAACGACTTTGCCGTCAGCATAGCCATTCTGGACGCATTAAACGTCAGAAAAACAGAAAACTCTAAGGCGCCCTACACTGCTATCCGAACAATGCTCTCAGCGCTTCTTCAACCTTGCGCACGGGCACAATCTCTATGTTGCTCTTTGCCTTGTTAAGGCTCTGCATGTTGTTTGCCGGAACTATTATATGCGTAAAGCCAAGCTTCTCGGCCTCAGCCACACGCTGTTCAATACGGCTAACAGGGCGCACCTCACCGCTCAGTCCCACTTCACCTGCCATACACCAGCCGCTCTCGATGGCCGTGTCGACATTGCTCGACAGCACGGCAGCAATAATACTAAGGTCCATCGCAAGATCAGTTACGCGCAGTCCGCCTGCAATGTTTATAAACACGTCTTTCTGCATCAGCTTAAAGCCCACTCTCTTTTCGAGTACGGCCAGAAGCATGTTGAGTCTTCGCTGATCGAAGCCCGTCGCACTGCGCTGCGGCGTTCCGTATGCAGCCGTCGACACGAGCGCCTGCGTCTCTACAAGAAACGGGCGCACGCCTTCAATGGCCGAGGATATGGCCACGCCGCTCAGTCCGTCGTGGTCTTGCGTAAGCAGCAGTTCCGACGGATTGCTCACGGGGCGCAGCCCGTCGTTGCGCATCTCATAAATGCCCAGATCCGAAGTGCTTCCGAATCGGTTTTTTATTGAGCGCAGAATGCGGTACATATAATGCTGGTCGCCCTCAAACTGTATCACCGTATCAACGATGTGTTCAAGAATCTTCGGTCCGGCCAGGCTTCCTTCCTTGTTGATGTGCCCGATAAGGAGAACAGGTATGCCGCTCGACTTGGCAAAGCGCAACAAGGCCGATGCGCACTCGCGCACCTGTGAGATGCTTCCGGCAGAGCTGTCAACGGTCTCGGTGCTTATTGTCTGTATAGAGTCAATGATAACTATCTCCGGCGCTATTTCCTTGATATGTCTGAATATGCTCTCGAGCGAGGTGTCGCAAAGAATCAGGCAACCGTCGTTGTCGCCATGCTCAATGCGGTCGGCACGCATCTTCAGCTGATGGGCGCTTTCCTCACCGCTAACATACAGAATCTTACGTTCGGGCATCCGCAATATCGTCTGAAGCGTGAGCGTGCTCTTTCCTATACCAGGCTCTCCGCCAAGCAGCACTATCGAGCCAGGCACAAGCCCGCCGCCAAGCACTCTGTTCAGCTCGGCGTCGTGCATGTCCATGCGAGGCTCGTCTACAGCCGTTATCTCCGAAAGAGACACGGCGCGGCTTTCGCCGTTTCTTAATGTGCGTCTCACTGTAGCAGCGGCCGACGTGGCAGCCATTTGGCCTGCGTCTGATGAAATTCTGATTTCCTTAAACGTGTTCCACTGACCGCAGCTCGGACACTTGCCAATCCACTTTGTCGACTCCTGACCACAGTTGGAACATACATAAGCTATCTTGTCTTTAGCCATAACCTTTATATAATATAAAAACGTAAAGGGGGCACATGAAGGCCTTAAAAACGAAAAGTCACTAATCGCCGACATGTCAGGCAATAAACAGACATTCACCGCCCACTATCCTTTTCGATACAAAATTAGTGATTATTTTTTGAGTTACAAAATAAATCGCTAACTTTGCAACATCAATAAATACGGATGACTAATATCGCACATTAATAATAAAACCGGAAGGGCGGCCCGTGTATAAAAGCCGGGCTGCCCTTTTAATCTTTATAAAAAAATATGAAAGCCAAACATATTGTCATTTTCCTACTGTCAACCTTGATTCTTACTGCATGCGGACAATCGTATGAGGAAGCCAGGAAACAGTCAAAGGCCGAATATGAGAAAAGGAAGAAAGAAGACTCGCTGGCACTTAAAGTAGGAGTGCTGCCCACGCTCGACTGTCTCCCCATGTATGTTGCCAAGGAGCAATGTCTCTTCGACACGGCCAAGGCAGACATAAGGCTAAAGCAGTTTATGTCGCAGATTGACTGTGACGCGGCCCTGAAGGCGGAAAAGACTGAAGGCGGAATTACAGACCTGGTAAGAGGACAGCGCATGAAAGCCAAAGGCACCGGTCTCGACTACATCAGTGCCACCAACACTTACTGGCAGCTGATAAGCAACCGCAAGGCGCGTATCAGAAACATAAAGCAGCTTAACGACAAGATGATAGCCATGGCAAGATTTTCTGCCACGGCCCTGCTTGCCGACTATGCCACAGACAGCGTTAAGCTAAAACCGGAAGAGGTGTTCAAGGTGCAGATTAACGACGTAGCGCTAAGGCTGCAGATGCTTCTCAACAACGAGATGGACGCAATGCTGCTGACAGAGCCGCAGGCAACGACGGCACGAATATATAAGAACGACGTGCTCATGGACAGCCGCGACAAGGACATGCGCCTGGGCGTGATAGCATTCAGAAGCAAGGCCATGACAGACAAGAGGAGAAAGCAGCAACTGCAGGAGTTTCTGAAAGGATACAATGCCGCATGCGACACAATAAATAAATATGGGCTGCAGCACTTTGCACCGATATTTGAAAAATATTACAAAATAGACAGCCGTACAATAAAGGCTCTGCCTAAAATCAAATTTGAGCATGCTACGCCTCCGAGGCAGAAAGACATCGACACAGCCGACAAATGGCTTAAAAAACAATAAAGACCTATGGACACGAAGGACATCAAACAGCTTGACAATATAATCAAAGAGCTCGGCAGAAAAAAACTGGGCTACTGCATTCATTCCACACGGTCGTTTGTAAGCGCACATCCATACATGATGTATGACGATGAACTTGAAAACATCGAGCGCGACTATAACCTGATGCTGGAATATATGAAGCGGGGCTTCAACGATCCGCAGCGCAAGGATATTTACAGCAAACTGCTGGCAAGGCTATACAATTTCGTTAGCAACCTGCGCATAGCGTATATGGCCCAAAACATATCTTTTTACACCGAAGCCACACGAAAGTCTGTCAATCAGTCTTTCTCCGAAGAGCGTATCAAGACAGCTCTCGAGACTTTTGTTACAGATGTTGCCATGCTAAGTCTTGAGCCTGAACCTGCAAGGACAGAAAAGAGCAAAGAGATTTACCGTCGCCACAACGATTTCATACAGGCCCTGTTCGGCTATATCATAGTTTCAAGACAATGGACCGACAACGAGCGTGATTTCTTTGAAGGCATACTGCTGTCGCCTGCCACAGACATCATTGACGCGCAGCTGATTACAAGTGCGATAATGCTGGCCACGATGAACAACATGGACATAAACAAGTTTCATGTTCTGATCAACGTCTATAAGAAGACAACCGACAGCAAGCTGCGCCAGCGGGCACTGGTCGGATGGGTGTTTGCGCTTTCAGCCGGTCCGCGACTGCATCCGCAGATGCGGGAGATGGTAGCTTCTGTACTTGAAGGCAACGGCGTGGCAAACGAGATAGCCGACCTGCAGAAGCAGATAATATTCTGCATGAACGCCGAACAGGACAACAACACCATTCAGCGCGACATAATGCCGGAGCTGATGAAGAACAACAACCTGAACATTACACGATTCGGCATTACCGAGAAAGAAGACGACCCGATGAACGACATCTTTGATCCGGGTGCGTCAGACCGTGCAATGGAGAAAATGGAAGAGAGTTTCCAAAAGATGATGAACATGCAGAAAGCAGGCTCAGACATCTATTTCGGAGGTTTCTCTCAGATGAAGCGTTTCCCGTTCTTCTATCATGCAGCCAACTGGTTCTGTCCTTTCTACCTTGAGCATCCGGAAATATCATCTACGGTTGACAAGCTGAAAGACACTCCGTTGCTGACAAACATTCTAAACAACGGCCCGTTCTGCGACAGCGACAAATATTCGTTCACGCTTGCCGTGGCATCTGTCATCAGTCATATACCGGCCAACATGCGCGAGATGTTCAACACGAAAGAGGCTCTCGGCCAGACAGTCAGCGATGAAGACCAAAGGCAGCCGGCATATATACGACGCATGATTCTGCAGGATATGTATCGTTTCTTCCGCCTTTTCCATCAGCGTGGACAACTTGTAAACCCGTTCGACAAGTCGAACTCTATATTTGTTGCCGATGACCTTTTCAATGGAACAGAAATACAGAAGGTGCTCCCCGACCTGTGCTATTTCATGCTTAAGCACAAGAACAAGAATGCCCTGGAGCATCTGCTGCCTAAATATAACGACACGAACGACTCTAAATGCATGCTGATTCACGGCATCTATGAACTTAATTATTGCGGCAACCCTAAATCTGCAGCAGAATATCTCGAAAAGTCTCTGGAACTTCAGCCTGACAACCGGCGTGCAAAGTCGATGCTCGCACGTGCCTGCTTTGAAGCAGAAAACTATGATGATGCGGCTAAATGGTATGAGGTTCTGTATAACGAGAACCCTCAAAGCCAGGCAAACGCACTTAACTATTGTGTTGCATTGTCAAAAGCCGAAAGATACTCTGAGGCTACCAACTTGCTGTTTAAGCTTGACATAGAGTATCCCGACTCTATTCCGGTAACAAGAGTCCTTGCATGGAACCTTATGGGACTTGACAAACTTCAACAGGCGGAAAAGGCATACAGGCGCATACTGAAGAGCAACGACACAGAAAATGGCGACTGGCTAAATGCCGGATACTGCCAATGGCTTCTCGGAAACATAAGCGAAGCCGTAGAGATGTTTAAGAAGTTCATGTCTTGCCAAAGTAAGGATACGTCAACAACCTTATACGACGAATTGGCAAAAGACAGAAAATTTCTGCTTTCACACGGCATTGATGAAATTGACATCTTGCTGATGACAGACCTGATAAAGGAATAAAGGAAATTATCTGTTTTCCTTGTCATTACAAAATTGTCGCGCAAACTATAAGAAAAAATCTTATAATTTGCGCGACATTTTTATTTATTATTCTATAGCCACACACATGTTAACGGCAATAGTCAGAACATTGTGGTCTTTGACTAAATGGCAGACCAGGCCAAAACAAATTAACATCTGTCGGCAAACGACCTGCTACAAGAATGGTGTGAGCAGACTGGCAAACCATCCAACAAACTTCTGCCACGGAGTTCGCCATTCATCCCATGTCTCTTCTGTCAGCTTAAACGATTCGGCTTTGTCCCTTTCAAACATATCGTTAAGCTCTTTTGTCGTACACGGATCTATGATTACAGCATTTTCTTCATAGTCAAAGTTAAGACTTCTGGCATTCAAATTAGCACTGCCGACTGTGCAGAAACGCCCGTCTACCATTATGATCTTCGTATGATGAAAGCCTTTCTTATATATCCATACATCCACACCATGCTGCATAAGATTATGCACGTTATAAAAGACACAGTCAGGAGTAAGCGGAATATCACTATGGGCAGAAACCATAATCTCTACCTTTACGCCTCGCTTGACGGCATTGCGCAAGGCCCGTTTCAGTGTATTGTTAAGAGTAAGATAAGGATTTACCAGTTTTATGCTGTCCTTGGCCTCATTGATGGCATCAGTATAGAACTTGCGTATAATCTTATTCGTCACACGCGGTTCACGGTTTATAATGCCTACCATCTTCTTTCCTGCCGTACAACATGTATCTGGCTTCAGTCCTGTGATATAGTCGGCACCATGATAACCACGATAATATTTTGCACCATACACATTCTGCCCTGTCACTTTATTCCACATACGTAGGAATATCTTCTGCAGGGTGTTCACTTCATCCCCTTCAATACGGCAATGCATGTCGCGCCATTCGCCAACGACCTCTGTTCCGTTGATATAATAGTCGGCCACATTCATTCCGCCCGTGTATGCTATCTTACCGTCTATTACGACAATTTTACGGTGGTCACGGTGGAACACATGATTCACCCAGGGAAAGTTTACCGGATCAAACTCATATATTTCAATCCCCACTGAACGCATCTGCTTAAGGTGCTTACGCTTCAACGGGCGGTTGTTTGAATCATTACCGAAACCGTCGAATAAGGCTCTCACCTCAACACCTTCTTTCGCCTTTTGCGCCAAAAGACGAAACAGCAAAGATGCTATTGAGTCATTACGGAAATTAAAATATTCAAGATGTACGCTGCTCCGTGCCTGTCGTATGGCCTGAAACATATCGTCGAACTTCTCCTGTCCGCTCATCAAAAGTGTAACGGAATTGTTATGAGAGAATGTTATGCCCTCATTGCGCAAATTCTCAACAATTAACGAGTCAGAAGTCTGTGCACAGACGTTACACGTAAAAAATAATAATACTGAAAAAATACAAATCTTCATACCTTATAAAAACAGCGCCTGCCCCAAAGCAGGCGCTATACATTATCACAACATACAGCGATAATGGTCAACGACTCCTAAAAGCCGATTGTTGTCGTCAACCACCAGCACCGAATGTATCTTATACTTGTTCATTATATTCTGAATGTCACTAATCTTAGTCTGCGGCGAAACTACCTTCGGTGTACGCGTCATAATATCACTGACCGTGCGGTCAAAGAATTCCGCCTGCCATTTTTCCATAGCCCTACGGATATCGCCATCTGTTATCAGACCGACAATCTTGTCGTCTACGACAGCCACAGCCAGACCAAGTTTGCATTTGCTCACATGGATTATAGCTTCACCAAGATGCATCGTCGGCGGAACGACAGGCATATCATCTGTACGCATAACATCGTATGCCGTTGTCAAAAGACGCTTTCCGAGTTCGCCTCCGGGATGGAACTGAGCAAAATCTCTTGGCTTGAAATCCCGTACACGCATAAGGGCAACAGCCAAAGCATCGCCCATAACAAGAGTAGCAGTCGTACTGCTCGTTGGTGCAAGATTAAGCGGACACGCCTCTTTCTCTACCTGCACATGAAGATGCACCGTGCTATATTTAGCCAACAATGAACCGGGATTTCCGCTCATGCCAATAATAGGAATGTTCATGTGAAGCACCATCGGGATAAAGCGCAATAGTTCGTCAGTCTGTCCGGAGTAGCTTATGGCCAAGACGACATCATCCTTTGTCATAACTCCGAGGTCGCCATGATAGACATCCAGCGGATTAATGAAGAATGACGGTGTTCCGGTACTTGACAATGTTGCAGCTATTTTGGCACCAATATGCCCGCTCTTACCAACTCCAGTAACTATCACTTTGCCATGACATCCATACATCAAGGCAACGGCCTTATCGAAGTTATCATCCAATTGCGGAAGAAGTTCCATTACGGCCTGAGCCTCATCCTTTATACACTGGACGGCATACTCTCTTACATGAGTTAATCTTTCGTTAGCGACCATCATAAAATAAATACTTTATTTACAAATACTTTCAATAACTTTTTCCAAATCGTCAATACATAACATGTTTGGACCATCGCTCAATGCCTTATCAGGATCAGGATGTACTTCAAAAAAGTATCCGGTTGCACCAAAAGCCTTGGCAGCAAGAGCCATTGACGGCACGAAACGTCTGTCGCCAGAAGTCTTGCCTCCTCCACCGCCAGGTCTCTGCACGCTGTGCGTACAATCCATTATGACAGTGGGAACGATGTCGAGCATATCGGAAATATTCCTAAAATCCACCACAAGATTATTATAGCCATACATATTGCCGCGTTCGGTAAGCCATACATCTACTGCACCTGCATCCTTTGCTTTCTCCACAGGATAAACCATATCCTTTCCGCTTAAGAATTGCGCTTTTTTGATGTTGACAATGCGTCCTGTCTTGGCCGCAGCAACAAGCAGATCAGTCTGCCGGCAAAGGAATGCCGGTATCTGAATAACGTCAGCCACCTCTCCAACTGGCTTAGCCTGCCAGCTCTCATGTATGTCTGTCAAAATCCTCAAGCCATACCGTTCTTTTATGTCTGACAGCATCTGCAGTCCGCGGTCGATACCTGGACCACGGAAAGAACTGATTGAAGTACGGTTCGCCTTATCAAAAGACGACTTGAAAATAATATCAGTGTTAAACTTCTTGTTTATACGCACAAGACACTCTGCCACACGATTTAATAAATCCTGCGACTCTATAACACATGGGCCTGCTATGAAAACTCGCTGCATCTTAAAAGTTTCACATATTGATTAAGATTTGCAAAGATAAATAATTTGTCCGTTTATTCCAAATATTTAACACATATTGCCAAAACACACAAAAAAAGGGATAAAACATTTGCTAATGTTAAATTAAATATCCATCTTTGCAATCACATGCATGCTGTTTTTGCAAACGGCCTGCATAAAAACAATAGTTAATTAACCATTAAAGAAAAGAAAGGATTTAGTATGAAGAAATTTTTCATGACTTTAGCTGTCGTTATGATTGCAGTATGCGCTAACGCACAGGTTTATTTAGGTGGTAATGTTGGTATTGCAAGTGTTGATTACGGCGGCGACGACGATGAAACAATCTATAGCCTGCTTCCTGAAATTGGATATAAGTTCAACGACAACTGGGCTGCCGGTGTTATGTTCGGATGGTCTAAGGCTGGACTCCAGATTGACAATGGCGAGTTTGCTACATCAGAGCGTCTTACTACTCACACATTTGAAATCAGCCCCTATGCACGTTATACATTCCTGCACAGCAAACTTATCAATGTATTCTGCGAAGGTGGTTTCGGATACAAGCACTACAACGGAGCTGACGACGTATTGTCTATAGGATTGAAACCGGGCGTTGAACTCAAGGTTGACAAATTTAGCCTTGTTGCACGTGTTGGCTTCATCGGATATACAAAGAACGACAACACTGACGTAAGTGCCTGGGGTATGGACTTCGACGGAAACAATATTTCATTAGGTGTATATTATAACTTCTAAGTTTCTAATAATAACACAAAATAAAAAACAGGTTGCGTCTTATTTACGCAACCTGTTTTTTTTATATCTGCAAAAATTAATATCCAAAGTGCAAATCCAGACACTCCTATCTGGCAAAGCCAACATGATTTATACGAACCTACAGCCTGTATAAACCTATTATAATAAGTAAAATCAATAATACTGATGCCAACCTTCATATATAGTAGGATCATCTATCCCGGCATCACGCAAGGCTTCTTTACGTTCAACACAGGTGCCGCACTTGCCACAATGCTTCTCTCCGCCCTTATAGCAGCTCCATGTCTCTGCATAGTTTATGCCTAAAGCCTTTCCCCTGCGCGCAATATCCGTCTTGGTTATATCGGTATATGGAGCCATGACCTCAATGCCCGGATAAGTTCCAAGTCTTGTGGCGTCGCTCATCGCCTTGATAAAGTCAGCACGGCAGTCAGGATAAATGGCATGGTCGCCTCCATGATTTGCAATCAACACATATTTAAGTCCGTTGCTCTCCGCTATACCGGCAGCAATAGAAAGCATAATGCCGTTTCGGAATGGCACCACCGTAGACTTCATGTTTTCTGCCTCATAATGGCCTTCGGGTATAGCCTCCGCTCCCTCAAGCAACGAACTTTTAAAATACTTGCCCATGAAATCCAGGTCAATAACAATGTGCTTTATTCCTAATCTTTCACAATGCAACTTTGCAAATGCAATTTCACGCTTATTATGGTTGCTGCCATAATCGAAAGAAATACCCAAAGCTATCCGCTCCCTCATTTCATACAGCAGCGTAACGCTGTCCATTCCACCGCTCACGATAATAATAGAATCTTTCATATCGTCTATATTTTTTATATAATAATCATCAAAATAAGCACAAGACACACAACGTGCCAACTAAACACGCAGGCAAACCAACGTAAACTACGTTCTTGCGTTTTTCTATTTATGGCGTAAAATTAATAATAAAAAACGTAAATCTGATATATTTCAGCTATAAATTTACACATAAAGTTAATTCTGTTTATACACTACTATTACTATGCATTGCCACTATCATACACTAAAAGCCGTTTCCGTAAGCATGTCAAGTCTACTTGTTAAAAAGTTTCATCAAATTTACAAAAAATAACACTAAATATAGCAGACATAGCAAAAAACCTCATACCTTTGTTTTACTGCAGACGAATAACATCATATTATTAAAACCGCAATAAGATTTACGATTAAAAAGCAAAACGCACAAAGTCATTACAATATACAATATGATTTTACCAGAATAAGCCTATAACAATAATTTAAAATTATAAAATTATGAAAACTAAAGAAGAAAATTACGAATCACCATCATGCAAAACCATCGAAATTGAAGCAGAACAGATTATCTGTGGAAGCGGATACGGTGAAACGGCCACACACGAAGGCTTTGAAGAAGAAGAATATGAATGGTAAGTATATTTCAGACAAAAAATTAAAGACAGAAACTTAGACAAAAATGACAAACAACACTAATATGATCAGCATTCTGTGTTTTGCAGCAATGCTGACTGCATTTGTATCGTGTACCGAAGACGAAAAGGACGACACACAATCCGGCAAAAAAGTTTTTACAAGTTTTGTTGCGGGCTCAGGCAGCATAACCCGCACTCAGCTCACTGAAGGCAACAGCGTTGAATGGGAAACTGGTGATGAAATTTCATTATTCGACCCGTCTGACAACAACCGCTTCAGCACATCACAAAGCGGACCATCTGTTACGTTTACCGGTATAGCAGACGAAACGAGTTCAACGTATTACGCTCTGTATCCTTATGATGCGAAGGCTACAATTTCAGGCACAACAATAACTACATCGCTTAATGCCACTCAGACATCAAAAGCAGGAAGTTTTGCCAAGGGCCTTAATCCGTCAGTAGCAACAGCCACCAACAGGGAACTGGTATTCAAGAACACATGCGCCGTGGTGAAGTTCACACTGAACAGCGGCAACAATGTGGTGAAAAAGGCTGTGTTCAGAGGCAATGGCGGAGAACCCTTAGCCGGCACCATTGTAATAGATGCAGCATCAAACGATCCTTCGGCTTCAGTACAGGCAGAGGGAGCAGCTTCAGAAGTGACGCTTACGGGCGACTTCATTTCAGGCAGTACATACTATCTCGTTGTAGCTCCGGGCACGCTAAGCAACGGACTGACTCTGACATTACATGACGAAAACGGCAATGGCTACATGCGTTCAGGCAAGAAAGAAACAAATCTTACTGCCGGACACATACTTGATTTAGGTACGATAAATGCCGAAACATTTGCTTCATACTCTAAAACGGACGGCACATACCACATATTCAACGCCGCCGGTCTGGAGGAATGGGCAAAACAAGAAGACTGCCTTACAAGCAACGTTGTCATAGAAAACAACATTGACATGTCCGGTATAAGCTGGACACCAGTCGGCACAAATATGCAAAACGGATATTCAGGCGACTTCAACGGGAACAACAAAACTATCAACGGATTAAGCATAAAGAGCGAAGCCTCAAACATAGGGTTCTTCAGCGGACTGGGCTCCAATGCCAAAGTGCATGACATCAAATTTACAAATGCATCGGTAGAAGGAAACCTATCTTCATCGTATGCCGGCGTTGTTGCAGGTGCAAGCTTCGGCATAATCAACAATTGCGACATAAACAAGGCTACGGTAACAGGATATTGTGCGGGGGCGATAACGGGCAACAACAGCGTGCAGGTTAACAACTGCGACGTATCAGACGCAACCGTCAGTGCAAATAACATCGCCGGAGGCATTGCCGCTTTAAGTTACGGTAAAATTGAATACTGCACAGTATCTGGCAGTTCTACAATTACAGCTGGCGGCACCAGCTCACGCGCAGGAGGCATCGTAGGCTCAACATCGCAAGAAAGTGGAGTTGAGACAAGCGGCAGACTTTTGAAATGTGCCGTAGACGGCGCAACCATATCAGGCGTATTGGCCGGAGGCATTGCCGGAGAAAACAGTTTCGGAATTGTAGCCCAATGCGTGGCAAACCGTTTAAATATAACATCAAGCACATCAAAAGAAAGTGTGCGTCTTGGCGGCATTGTTGGCTATAACACACGTGGAGATGTCGTAGCCAGCTACTCCGCCTACTCAACCATTGGAGACGCATATTTACAGGCAGAGGCCATGGGAGGAATTGTCGGTTATAACTACAACGAATCAGCCTATGTTTATGGTTGCTATTCAACCCATGTGGGATTTTACGGCAGTGTCAGCGGCGACGAATCAGGCATAGGATCTATCGCAGGATATACAAGCGGACATGTCACATCTTGCTATGCAGTGCTGCCTGACGGCATTACATCCATAAAGCTTGTCGGCAAATCTAAATCATATGACCCAGACCATTGCGTTGAAGCCGGAGGTAACAATTACGAAACACTAATCAATAGCGTAGATGACCTTAAGGCAGCTGACGGCTCCACATGGAAAGCTGAAAACATATGGGAACTGACAGCAGGAACAACTCCTGCAATTGAATCAGAATATATAGGAGAAAGCGCCAACTAAGCGTTGTCGTAAAACTGTAAACAGAAGAACATCCCCACCAAAAATCTTGTTCATAAAGAGGTGATGGGGATGTTTTTTATCCCAAATCTGTCACTAGGATTCGGTCTGTATTTTTGCTTTATATTGAGCGGATTTTCATTATATTTTTCGCAGGCACAGTGGACTATGTCTAGAAAATATGACAAAAAGACGCCAATAGAAACAAAAAGACAGGCTGAAAGCATCAATGCACAAAATTGATAAAGTAATATGCGGTCTAATTTCCGATTTAGGTTTATGCCTTCAGACAAAGCTTTCTAATCAGGAACTATCAGACATGGCTGCAAATTACACAGCTTGCTGAAAGATGGAACGCTCATAATTGCCTTTGAAATTCCAGCATTCAGCATAACGGCATGTACGCATTAAGACCGCTGCACACCCAAAATTCAAAGGTGCAGAAATACTATATCACATAGGAATAAGAAAAATCAGCAGACAGTTAACACCAGAGGTTTGCAATAACGACAAAGAAATATTTAATGCCCGATTGCTAAGCAGAGGTTACATTCAGATTAACATCATGTCAAAAATTTTAAAATAATCATTTACACTTAATTGTATATCAATTAAAATTGCTAACTTTGCGTGCAAAATAAAAACTGACAGTTTATAACTTATATAAAATAAATAGAAACTAATATGAAAATCGATCAATTCAATTTTGCCGGTAAGAAGGCTATTGTCCGTGTTGACTTCAATGTGCCATTGGATGAAAATGGTAACGTTACAGACGACACACGTATCCGTGGTGCCCTGCCTACACTGAAGAAAATTCTTGCAGACGGTGGTAGCGTTATTATGATGAGCCACATGGGCAAGCCAAAAGGTAAGGTTAACCCTAAAATGTCACTCAGCCAGATTGTTAAGAACGTTTCTGAGCACCTGGGCGTTGAAGTGAAATTTGCCCCTGACTGCGCAAATGCAAGTGCTGAAGCTTCTGCCCTGAAACCAGGAGAGGCACTTCTGCTCGAGAATCTGCGTTTCTATCCTGAAGAAGAGGGAAAACCCGTAGGAATAGACAAAGAAGACCCTGCATACGATGCTGCAAAGAAAGAAATGAAAGAGCGTCAGAAAGAATTTGCAAAGAAACTTGCTTCTTACGCTGACTGCTACGTAATGGACGCATTCGGTACAGCTCACCGCAAGCACGCATCAACAGCTGTTATCGACGAATACTTTGACGGCGACCACAAGATGCTGGGATATTTGATGGAAAAAGAAGTTAACGCCGTTGACAATGTTCTCAGCAACATCAAGCGTCCGTTCACTGCCATCATGGGTGGTTCTAAGGTATCTACAAAGATTGGTATCATCGAGAACCTGCTCGGAAAAGTTGACAACCTGATTCTGTGCGGTGGTATGACATATACATTCGCAAAGGCTCAGGGCGGTAAGATTGGTAACTCTATCTGCGAGAACGACAAGCTGGACGTTGCTCTTGATGTTATCAAGAAGGCAAAAGAGAACAACGTTAACTTGGTTCTGGGTACAGACTGCGTTGCTGCTGACGACTTCTCTAACGATGCAAACACACAGGTTTGCATGTCTGACAACATTCCCGAAGGCTGGGAAGGCATGGACGCAGGTCCTGAGACACGCAAGGCATTTGCTGATGCAATCAAAGACGCCAAGACAATTCTGTGGAACGGTCCTGCCGGTGTATTTGAGTTTGAGAAATTCACTGACGGTTCAAGAGCAATTGCTGAGGCTATAGCAGAAGCTACATCTAAGGGAGCATTCTCTCTCATCGGCGGTGGCGACTCTGTTGCATGTATCAACAAGTTCGGTATGGCAGACAAAGTGTCATACATCTCTACCGGTGGTGGTGCTCTGCTCGAAGCTATCGAAGGAAAAGTTCTTCCCGGTGTTGCTGCTATCAACGAATAATATATTCTTAAACAGCATTAACAAAGGCGTCTGTAATTACTACAGATGCCTTTGTTTATATCTGCAAAGCACGTTTCTTAGCGCCTATACATAAAATTGTTGCTTGGAAAAATATGCGTATCAAATATAAAGTATTGACAACCAATAACAGTTACAAGTTTAACAGAAGTCAACTTTAATCAGGGAAAGGACTCTTTGAAGTCAACCAAATTTGGGAAAAGACAATGCAATAACTGTAAAAAGTTTTTAAGAAACTCATCACTCGTCACATCATAGCATAATCGCCTGTGATCCAAACATTTGCGATGTGACGAGTTAAGACTTCAACTCATCACACATGGCTTGCATGGTATTTGCGTGATGAGTTCAAAACGCAACTTATCACGCTGTAATACTTTGACATACAATATGTTAAGCGTAAATGTGACGAGTGACGAGTTTCTTAAAAACTTTATTTAGCATTATATGCCATAGATATCTATGGCATCCGCAAAAGGTGTGCTTTTGTGATGTAAAAAGCCGTATTTTATCGTGTAAAAGCATACATTCTGTAATTCGATTTGTCACGTTTCACAATACGAAAAACATTATATTCATACAACGATAAACACAAATTGTAATTAGGCTGCATATAGTTTCATCTGTTTGGGGCATCTATACTTTCTGTCGACTATTTGTTTTCTATTGCCGCTTTTCTTAGTCACAGTCTAATATAGTTGCAAAGAATTAAAAATGCGATCAATATAAAACAGAAATACGGGCTGGACCATAATGCCCGATTGGGGGCAAATAAAAATGGAGCCGTAAAAAAATCTACGGCTCCACGTTTATATAATACTGCAATCAATAAACTTATTCTTTATCGAGCAAGATGTTCATCATCTCACATGCAGCTTTGGCAACAGAAGTACCAGGACCAAAGATTGCAGCAACGCCTGCCTTATAGAGGAAGTCGTAATCCTGTGCAGGAATAACACCTCCGGCAATTACCATGATATCCTCACGTCCAAGTTTCTTCAGCTCCTCAATAAGCTGCGGAATGAGAGTCTTGTGTCCTGCAGCAAGAGAACTTGCACCTACGATATGAACGTCGTTCTCTACAGCCTCACGAGCAGCCTCGGCCGGGGTCTGGAACAACGGACCCATGTCGACGTCGAAACCACAGTCAGCATATCCTGTTGCAACAACTTTAGCACCACGGTCGTGACCATCCTGTCCCATCTTAGCAATAAAGATACGTGGACGGCGACCTTCCTTCTTTGCAAACTCTTCTGTCAACTCACATGCCTTAGCAAAGTCTGAGTCGTTCTTACTTTCTGATGAATACACGCCTGAAATTGTTCTAATAACTGCTTTATAACGGCCAACGATTTCCTCGCAGGCATCACTTATCTCACCGAGAGTTGCTCTTGCCTTGGCACACTCAACAGCCTTTTCAAGAAGGTTACCCTCGCCAGTGCGGACACATTCTGTAAGAGCAGCAAGTGTCTGCTTAACTTTCTCGTTGTCACGGTTTGCGCGCAACTGAGCAAGTCCTTCTTCCTGCTCCTGACGAACAGCAGAGTTGTCAACCTCAAGAATATCAATAGGATCCTCGTGCTCAAGACGATACTTGTTTGTGCCGACAATGGTCTGTGCGCCGCTGTCGATACGGGCCTGAGTGCGGGCTGCAGCCTCTTCAATACGCATCTTAGGCACACCGGTTTCAATAGCCTTAGCCATACCGCCGAGTTTCTCGATTTCCTGAATATGCTCCCATGCCTTATGAGCAAGCTCATTTGTAAGGCTCTCAACATAATATGAACCAGCCCAAGGATCGATATGCTTGCAGATCTTTGTCTCGTTCTGGATATAGATCTGAGTATTACGTGCGATACGTGCAGAGAAGTCAGTAGGCAGTGCAATAGCCTCATCAAGAGCGTTGGTGTGCAAGCTCTGTGTATGGCCCAAAGCAGCTGTCATAGCCTCGATACATGTACGGCCTACGTTGTTGAACGGATCCTGCTCTGTGAGCGACCAACCTGATGTCTGAGAGTGGGTACGCAACATAAGAGACTTAGGATTCTTCGGGTTGAACTGCTTGATAACCTTAGCCCAAAGCATACGTGCGGCACGCATCTTGGCAACTTCCATGAAGTGGTTCATTGAGATACCCCAGAAGAAAGACAGACGCGGAGCAAAAGCATCGATATCGATACCTGCATTGACACCGGCACGAACATACTCAAGACCGTCGGCAATTGTGTAAGCCAACTCGATATCAGCTGTAGCACCGGCTTCCTGCATGTGATAACCAGAAATAGATATTGAGTTGAACTTAGGCATCAGCTTTGACGTATAGCCAAAGATATCGCTGATGATTCTCATTGAGAATGCAGGCGGATAGATATATGTGTTGCGCACCATGAACTCTTTCAGAATATCGTTCTGAATTGTTCCGGCCATTTCTTCAAGCTTAGCGCCCTGCTCCAGTCCGGCAACGATATAGAATGCCATAACAGGAAGAACGGCACCGTTCATTGTCATTGAAACAGACATCTTGTTCAAAGGAATTCCGTTGAACAAAACCTTCATATTTTCAACAGAACAGATAGACACACCTGCCTTACCTACGTCACCTACTACACGTGCGTTGTCTGGGTCGTAACCACGGTGGGTAGGAAGGTCGAACGCAACAGACAAACCTTTCTGTCCACTGGCCAGGTTGCGGCGATAGAATGCGTTACTCTCCTCTGCAGTTGAGAAACCGGCATACTGACGGATAGTCCACGGGCGGAAAGGATACATCATGCTGTACGGACCACGCAGGAAAGGAGGAAGTCCGGCTGTATAGTCGAGGTGCTCCATGCCCTCAAGATCTTCTTTTGTATATACGGGCTTAACCTCTATGTGTTCAGGAGTTTTCCAATTAGGAGTTATCCCGTTGGCTTTCTGCCATTCGTTTCCATCAACAGGATTTATTCCTGAAAATATATCGATGTCTTTAAAATTCTTTCTCATTTTATACCCAATTTAGCGTTATACTCTTTCAATGTTTCAAGAACGTTGCAACGTACGTGTATGAAGTTCTCTATGCCGGCAGCCTTAAGGTCTTCCATGCAAGCAGGAGCACCGGCAACAACAAACATGGCTCTGCCGTCAAGATACTTGTATGCAGGAATTGCATATTCTGCATACTCGTCATCGCTTGAGCACAGAACAACAATGTCTGCACCGGCTTTCAATGCGGCATCAACACCTTCTTCGACTGTGCTGAATCCAAGGTTGTCAACAACCTTATAACCGGCACATGCCAAGAAGTTACAACTAAACTGAGCACGAGCCTGACGCATGGCAAGATTACCGATAGTAAGCATAAATGCAACAGGCACTTTCTCACTGTTTTCAACCTTTATACGAAGGTCTTCATAATCAGCAGCCAGACGTGAAGAGTTGATAGACTTAAATGCAGCCTCATGTTCATCTCCACAAGAGCAACAACATGTCAGAGCACGCTTGCCTTCAGACTTTTCTGTAAAGTTCGGGAACTGGTTTGTACCAAGGATAAATTCCTTACGCTTTGCAGCAGCCTCATGGCGCTTGGCGTTGGTAGCATTTATATCGTCCTGAATCATGCCCTTCTTTGCAGCTTCAAGGAAGCCGCCGTTATCTTCTACGTTCAAGAAGATCTTCCATCCTTCGTTAGCAAGAGATGTTGTAAGTTCCTCGATAAAGTAGCTTCCTGCACCCGGGTCAACAACCTTGTCAAAGTGGCTTTCCTCTTTAAGCAACAGCTGCTGGTTACGTGCTATACGCTCTGAGAACTCATTAGGAGTTTCATATACAGCGTCGAACGGAGTTACGACAATAGAATGAACGCCAGCCAATGCAGCACTCATTGTCTCAGTCTGAGAACGGAGCAGGTTAACATAGCTGTCGAACAATGTCATATTGTATTTTGAAGTAACGGCATTAACGCACATCTTGCATGACTCATCGCTCTTCGGCTCATACTGCTTAACGATTTCAGCCCACAGCATACGTGCAGCGCGGAACTTGGCAATCTCCATAAAGAAGTTTTCAGAAATGCCCATGTTGAACTTTATCTTACTTGCTGCGAGGTCAACATCAACACCAGCCTCAACGAGCTTGTTAAGATAATCATTTCCCCATGCCAAAGCATATCCTAATTCCTGAACGATATAAGAACCGGCATTATTCAAAGAAACAGCATTAACTGCAATGCAACGGAAATTAGGATAAGCGACCAAAGCCTTTACAAGTTCAGGAGCTATGTCCAAGATAGGAGTAACGTCCTTTCCCTTCATAACCACCTTCTCCATAGGATCCCAGTCAAGAGAGCCTACAATCTTAGCCTTATCATAGCCTTTCTGCTCAAAATACTCTGTAAGGATCTGAGCCAAAGCCAATGTATGACGTTTGCATGTGCAGAAGTTCAGTTCAACGGCATCACATACGATACCATCCAGCAGAGTCTCTACAAAATCCTTATTTACATTATCTCCGGAAATCTTGAATCCCAGAGAGTCAATACCCTTGTTGAGCAAGCTTAAGGCTTTCTCATTAGCAGTCTTGGCGTCATCTACCTTAATATTCTGGCGCACATACCATTCGTTGTCATTCTTTTTGTTACCGCGAACAAAAGGAAATTCTCCTGGTAAAGATTCTGGTGTCTTCAACTTTTCAACATCCTCTCTTAAATAAAAAGGCTGCACGTTGAAACCCTCGTTCGTACGCCATACAAGGCGTTTATCAAAATCGGCACCTTTCAGATCGACCTGAATCTTATCAAGCCATTCTTGCTTGGAAGGCGCAACAAACTCAGTAAAGAGCTTTTCTTTGCAGTTTGACATAAGTGTAATATTATATAAGTTGTTTTATGTTTTTATATATATCAGCTTCGTTAACACGGCAAAGGACACGATGCGTGAGACAGGGCATTATAAATGCGGCTAAGGCTCACACGCATTCTAACCGTCAAATATAGAACACACAACGACCAAAATGACAAAATGAAATCATCACACTTGGAAATCACGTAATTCTATTTTGCAAAGATAGTATTTTTTCAAACAAACGACAAAAAAAGAACAGAAATTAATTTATAACCGTGAAAAATACAAAAACGGGAAAATTAGGCATAAAATAATTGCACAAAAATTATTAAATGAGTAATATTTTATCTACTTTTGCAAAATCGTAAAAACATGTTATGGATTGGCTGATTAATTTATTTACTACTACAGATTCAGTGGCACACATAGTGCTGCTCTATGCGATTGTGATTGCCGTGGGAGTATACCTTGGGAAAATAAAAATCGGAGGTATTTCCATCGGAGTGACATTTGTACTCTTTGCAGGTATTGCCGCAGGACATATTGGCTTTACCGCACCAACAAACATTCTATCATTTCTCCAAGAGTTCGGACTGATACTCTTTGTGTTCATGATCGGACTTCAGGTCGGTCCTGGTTTTCTGGAGAGCTTCAGAAAAGACGGAATAACCCTAAACCTCCTGTCAACCGTAATGGTTGTTCTGAACGTTATTGTGATGTTTGCATGTTATTACATCTTCTTTGACACATCAGACCCTAAGAACTTACCGATGATGGTGGGTACTCTTTATGGTGCAGTAACAAACACCCCGGGTCTTGGAGCTGCCAATGAGACGCTCTACTCTATCTTCGACAAAGGCGAAGTGCCACAGATAGCCTCTGGTTATGCCTGTGCATATCCATTAGGTGTACTGGGCATTATCGGAGCAACAATTGCCATAAAATACATATTCGGTATAAAGTTGGAAAAGGAGGAGGAAGAGTTGGCCAAAGAAGAAGAGGACAATGATGACGTAAAGCCTCATTTTATGGATCTTGAGGTAACCAATCTATACCTTGAAGGAAAGACATTGGCTCAGGTCCACAACTTCCTTAACCGCGACTTCGTATGTTCACGCATATTGCATGACGGACACGTAAGCATACCTAACGGTAGCACCATCTTCCATATTGGCGACAAACTGTTTGTTGTTTGCGCTGAAAATGACGCAGAAGCTATCATTGCATTTATCGGTCCGACAATAAATGTCGACTGGAAAAAGCAGGATGAGCCTATGGTCAGCAAGAGAATCCTTGTTACCCGCTCTTCAATAAACGGAAAGACTCTCGGACAGATGCATTTCTCAAGTGCCTATGGAGTAAATGTCACTCGTGTCACACGTCAGGGTATGGACTTGTTTGCCATCCCTAGCCTGTCATTACAGGTTGGCGACCGCATAATGGTTGTAGGACCAGAAGACGCTGTAAATAGAGTGGCTGCCGTTATGGGAAACTCTATCAAGCGTCTCGATGCTCCTAACATCGCAACAATATTTGTCGGAGTATTTATCGGTATTCTTTTCGGAAGCATACCTGTGGCCATTTCTGGTATTCCTGTACCTATAAAATTAGGTATAGCCGGAGGACCGCTTATCATAGCCATCCTTATCGGACGCTACGGCTACAAAGTGCATCTTGTAACGTACACTACGACAAGTGCCAATATGATGCTGCGAGAAATAGGATTGATGCTATTCTTGGCAAGTGTCGGAATCAAGGCCGGTGACGGATTCCTTGAGACTGTGATACAAGGAGACGGAGTTAAATATGTATACACAGGTTTCTTGATAACCATTATACCTATTCTTATTATAGGCATCATTGCAAGAAAGAAATATAAATTTAATTATTTCACAATAATGGGTATGATTGCAGGAACATACACCGACCCACCTGCACTTGCTTATGCTAACTCTATATGTTCGAAGGAAGCGCCATCAATAGGATATTCTACAGTTTATCCGCTGAGCATGTTCCTTAGAATATTCACTGCACAAATCATTGTGCTGTTCTTCTGCGGAATATAATTACTTAATTTTAATACTCTAATATGAAAAAGTTTGGTTTACTGCTTTGTACCATGTTTGCCGGCATTCTGACGATGTATGGCCAAGGAGCCAAAAACATTAAGATAAATGAAGTGCTGACAAACAACACAGCTAACCTTCAAGACGAATTCGGAAACAGAAGGGCCTGGATTGAATTGGCCAATACTTCTTTTTCCACTTATGACGTACGCGGTATGTACATCACAACAGACCGCAGAGTTCTTAACAAAGGACTTTCTGTTCCGCAACGCATCAAGATGATGAGTTGTATTCCTAACGGAGACAACCGCACATCAATGTCTGCGCGCGAACATTTGCTGTTCTTCTTCAACAGCAATCCTTCTCACGGTACACTACATTTGTCAGCCCAGATCAGCAAGGACAAGCCTACTTGGATTGCGCTCTATGACGGAAATGCCGTCGACATTATCGACTCAGTAACAGTTCCGCCATTGGCTGCCAACCAGTCTTATGCACGAATTAAAGACGGTGCCGACCAATGGGCTGTTAAAACGTCTGACTGCGTAACACCCGGAATTGAAAATTACATCCACGCAAATGAGACAAAGATTGCCAAACTGAAAAGAGAAGACCCACACGGATTTGGTATAACTGTTCTGTCAATGGGCATTGTGTTCTCTTGTCTCGCACTGCTGTATGTGTTCTTCAGAATATTAGGTCTGTTTATGGCACATAAACAAGCCATTAAGAAAGCCGGCAAGATTCAGCCTATCAAGGCCGCTGTGAAAACAGGTGAAAAGATTGCCGAAACCGGACATAAGACTAAGGTTATCCTTAAAGACGGTTTGCAGACTGGAGGTATCGACAAAGAAATTTATATCGCCGTCATCGCCATGGCACTGAAACAATACGAAGATGACGTACACGATATAGAAAGCAACGTGATAACGATCAAACCTCACCATACATATTGGAACATTCATCCTGAAGAACCAATAATACCTTAATAGGAAAAACAACAATAATATTTACTAACACCTTTAACAAAATAAAGAAATGAACAAATATCAATATAAAGTACAAGGCGTTGACTATGACGTTGAGATCGTGGATGTAGAAGGCAACATTGCCAAAGTTAATGTAAACGGCATTTCATTCGAAGTGGAGATGAAACGTCCTATTAATCCGGCAACAAAGCCTCATAAGCCTAAGGTTGCTGCTCCGGTAGCTCCTGCTGCTCAGCCTGTTGCTGCTCCGGTAGCCGACAAGCCCAAGGCTGAAGCTCCAGCTGGTGCAGGAATGAAGGTTACTGCTCCGCTGCCAGGAACGATCACAGACATCAAAGTTAAAGTTGGCGATACTGTGAAAGACGGTGACACTGTAATAATACTCGAAGCTATGAAGATGCAAAACAATATCGAAGCTGAATGCAGCGGTACTGTTACATCTGTTTTAGTAAACAAGGGTGACACCGTAATGGAAGGTGATGCTTTAATAACAATCGGATAATTTAACTACCATGGGATTTATAGATTTTATTCAAAGCAATTTTTATGATTTCATTACCTATACGGGATTCGCAAATGCCGAAGTGGGTAACATCATCATGATTGCTGCCGGCATATTCTTCATATGGCTGGCCATTAAAAAAGACTTCGAACCATTGCTGCTTGTTCCAATCGGCCTTGGCATCATCCTCGGAAACATTCCGTTCAAGGCTGAAGCCGGACTTGAAATAGGACTTTACGAAGACAATTCTGTACTTAACATATTCTATCAGGGTGTACGTCAAGGATGGTATCCTCCTTTGGTATTCCTTGGCATTGGTGCAATGACAGACTTCTCTGCACTGATCAGCAACCCTAAGCTTATCCTTATCGGAGCAGCAGCTCAGTTTGGTATCTTCGGAGCTTATATGCTTGCACTTGCATTCGGATTTGAGCCCAATCAGGCTGCAGGTATCGCCATCATCGGTGGTGCCGACGGTCCTACGGCTATCTTCCTGTCATCCAAGCTGAGTCCGAACCTCATGGGAGCCATTGCAGTATGTGCTTACTCATACATGGCACTGGTACCGGTTATCCAGCCTCCTTTGATGCGTCTGCTCACAACAAAGAAGGAGCGTGTAATCCACATGAAGCCGGCACGCCACGTAAGCCAGACAGAGCGTATTATGTTCCCTATTATCGGTCTGTTGCTTACCACATTCATCGTTCCGTCAGGTCTGCCGCTGCTCGGTATGCTGTTCTTCGGTAACCTTCTGAAAGAATCAGGCAAGACAACACGTCTGGCAAAAACTGCAGGCAGTTCACTGAACGATATCGTCGTAATATTGCTTGGCCTTACTGTAGGATGCTCAACTCAGGCAAGCGAGTTCCTCACAATGAACACAATATTCATCTTCGTTCTGGGTGCATTCTCTTTCATCGTGGCATCTACATCAGGAGTACTCTTCGTGAAACTGATGAACCTGTTCTTGCCCAAGAGCAAGAAGATAAACCCGCTTATCGGTAATGCCGGCGTCAGCGCCGTACCTATGAGTGCGCGTATATCAAACAACCTGGGACTCGAATACGACCGCCACAACTTCCTTCTGATGCACGCTATGGGTCCGAACGTAGCAGGAGTTATCGGTTCAGCCGTTGCTGCCGGTGCTCTTCTCGGATTCTTGTCATAAGGATTCAATAAAATTAAATCAAAGGTATAAATTAAAATGTAGGGACAAACTGATGTTTTTGTCCCTACATTTGTTTTCAACAGATAACATAACACACATCACATATGTACAGCAAATTTCCTCAGATATCCATAATCGACAACAATACGCTTGCAGCCATTGGGCTGAAAAGCATTCTACAGAATATTATTCCCATGATGTCTGTCGAAATATTCAATTCAACCCAGGATTTGCTGAACGCACAACCGGATAAATACTATCATTATTTTGCCTCAGCTAACATCATTCTTGAAGATAAAGACTTTTACTTAAGTAATATAAAGAAAACAATCATGCTGACTAGTTCGTCAGCTGATATTAACCAACAGCTTACAGCCTTTCATTGTCTATATACAGACAAGAAAGAAAACGAGCTAATCAAATCTCTTTTATGGCTCGAACAGATGGCCCATTCTGAAGGACGCCATCTGCCAAAGACCAATGCCGTGAGGCACGCCAAAATTCTTTCTGACAGAGAAATTGAAGTGATGTCCCTTATTGTCAAAGGGCTTATAAATAAAGAGATTGCCGACAAACTTAACATCGGCCTGTCTACAGTTGTAACACACCGTCACAATATCATGGAAAAGCTCCAAGTGAAAAGTGTGTCGGCACTTACCATCTATGCTGTAATGAACGGTTACGTAAATATTAGGGACATCTGACGTCAAACTACGATGCACAGCTCCCACTCCCCTAACAATAGTCAAGAGGATTATACACAAAGTCTGTAACAAAAAACGATTTTATCCAAAATAACAAATTGCCCACAGGATTAACGATTCAGCATTCAGCCAAGAAAATCGTATATTCCATAACGACCTTATATTTTAGTTTATACACGCAAAGAGTCGCTTTACACGAAAGATTTATGCGGCAGCATAACATAATCACATTTTTTGATATCATCTTAAAGATATAAAGACTGCATTTTATCGTTAGTAAGCAATAACCACCTGTCAAAATACCAAAAGAAAAACAGCAGCAGCCTGTATTAATTAATACAAAACTGCTGCGCTTTCATATATATATAAAAGTTTTGTGCCGATTGAGAGAAAATCTCAATTTAACCCGTCCGTGCAATAATCAACAAACCTTAATTCGAGAGAGATTTAGACTCTTAGTTTAAAATGTAAACATAGGTATTACACGGACATATATTTTATAAAGTATAATTTATTCTATAACAAGAGTACATGTATAAATATACTCACCATCATTCATCAAAAGCTCATAAGTGCCTTTAAGGTCTGAAGGAAGGCTTGTATTGTATGCACCTCCGGCAATATAGTCAGTAAAGACAACACCGCTTTCATCAGAAAGTTCAAGCGACATTTCTGTAAACTGTTCATACAGATAAAGCGTATTGCCGTCAATACTTATAGTCAACGGTGCCATAGGAGCACGCGGCACCTGATTGCCCACACTACTCTCATCAACTTTTGTTGATGTCAGATGTAGCTGATTACCTATATAATGAATCTCATCTAAACCTGCGGCACTAGCCTTAACGGTAAATAACAAAAACAATATGCTAAATACCAAACATGCTTTAATTACGGCTCACCCGATAAATAGTGGGGAAAGAAAAAAAATCTTATCTTTGCATCATGGAAAATTCAATGTTAGAGTCTTTGGTAAGCTTCATGCTGCCATCCA